>CAZNBK010000265.1:3407-3602 GCA_964571105.1 uncultured Desulfovibrionaceae bacterium | reverse complement strand
CGGCCATCGTTATCGGCATTGCCGCCTGTGGCCTGGTTGCCCGTGAAGGTATAGGTGCCGTCCGTGAAGGTCAGGCTGCGGTAGGCGTAAATGGCTCCGCCCATGCCGGACTCGATGTTGCTACCGCTATTATAGGCATTGCCGCCCGTGGCCCGGTTGCCCGTGAAGGTATAGGCGCCGTCCGTGAAGGTCAGG
>CAZNBK010000265.1:0-3397 GCA_964571105.1 uncultured Desulfovibrionaceae bacterium | reverse complement strand
GGCGCCGCCCCAGCCGGAGAGGTCGCTGCCGCCATTATCGGCATTGCCGCCTGTGGCCTAGTTGTTGTTGAAAGTATAAATCCCGTCATTGAAGGTCAGGTCGCCGTTGGAGAGAATGGCCCCGCCCCAGCCAATGTTGTCGGTATTATCATTGCCCGTCACCCGGAAGCCGTCGACAGTGAGCCGGTCGGCAGCCAGGGTAACCGCGCCCGTGTCGTTAAAACACAGGAAGCCGCCGCCCTGCGCGGTGCCGTAGGCCGCGTTTGGCCGCACGGTGTGCCCGTTGCCCTGAATGGTCAGGCTGAAGGCGCCCGCGCCCTGGTTGATTATCAGCGGCAGGGTCAGGCTGGCGTCGTCAGCGTGCAGAATAATGACATCACCGGTGGTGAGCACTGAACCGGACTCGCGTAGTTCTTCCAGGCTGGCGAAGTAAAGATCGCCGTTGCCCTGCCCGCCGATGTCGTAAGTGGCGGCATAAGCCGGGGTGACAAAGAAAACCGCCAGCAGGGCGGAGGAGAACAGGAACGCCGTTGCAAAAGCGTGGAATTTGCATAGCTTCATACGGAAAACCCCTTCTTGAATGGTATTTTGAAAAGCGCGGCCGCAATGCAGAGGCGACTGTGATTGCCCGAACGATAGGCGATTGTTTGGTAAAAATCAATATAATCCGCCTGGTTGCGTTATTTTTCCAGGCTATTCCGCCTGAAGCCCTTTCCCAAGTCATGCTCGCGAACGCGGGCATCCAGGATGGCGGAGAACGGGGCGTGGTGTGGCCGGGAAAGGGCACCAGAGCCGGGGTTTGCAGGGTGACACGAAAGACCGCGGCTTTGGTGTGAATCAACGGCAACATGACAGTCGGCGATGTTTACCCTGGATCCCCGCGTTCGCGAGGATGACATGGGAAAAAGGCAGGATGACATGGGAGAAAGGCGGAAAGATGGATTCCTCGCGTTGCCCGGAATGACAGCGCAAGGGTGGTGATCCCGCGCGAGGGGAGTGGGTTACGGGGTTTGTCTGAAAACTAAAAAAGGCGGCCAGGGGAATCTGGCCGCCTTGCAGGTTTAAAAACTACCCCCAATTGCGGTAAAGGAGGGGGAGAGTTTGAGAGGGGGGAACCATCAGGGCCGCCTGGCCCTGTTGGTTCCCCTTCTCAACTTATTTCTTGCGCCGTTGTTTGTTGACCTGCTCGGGGCGGGTGAGGGCCAGGCTGTGTTCGGGAACATCCTTGGTGATGGTGGACCCGGCGCCCACGATGCTGTGGGAGCCTATGCTTACGGGCGCTACCAGGGCGGTGTTGCTGCCGATAAAGGCGTGGTCGCCGATGCTGGTGCGGTGTTTTTTATGCCCGTCGTAATTGCAGGTAATGGTGCCTGCGCCGATGTTGGCGGCCTCGCCGACCTCGGCGTCGCCAATATAGCTGAGGTGGTTGGCCTTGGCCCCTTTATGCAGGGTGGCGTTTTTGATTTCCACAAAGTTGCCGACGCGGACATTCTCTTCCAGGCGGGTACCGGGCCTGAGCCGTGCATACGGGCCGACCACGCAGGCTTCGTCCACCACGGCGCTTTCCAGGTGAGAGAAAGAGCGGATGCGGGCATGCTCGGCAATTTGAGAATTTTCAATGCGGCAGTATGGCTCGATTTCCGCGTTGGCGCCGATGGTTGTCTGGCCGAGAATGTGGCAGGGGCCATAGATGCGCGCGCCAGGGGCAATAACCGCATCCGGTCCGATAAAGGCGGATTCGGGCTGGTGGATAAAGACCCCCTGGGCAAGCCAGCCGTTGTTGATGTATTCGCGCAGGGTTGATTCGGTGCGGATAAGCTCGGCCGGGGAATTGATGCCCAGCAGGGACGGATCGTTGCCGCATTGCACGCCGACCACATCCAGATCGGTTTGCACGGCCAGGGAGATGAGATCCGTGATATAGTATTCGCCGCTGTTGTTTTTGTTTTGCAGCAGAGGCAGCAGCGGCTCTATGCGGTCCATGTTCAGGCAATAGATGCCGGCGTTTATTTCCCGCGGCTCCGGCCCGTGCACAGACGGATCAAAGTCTTTGGCCTCGACAATGCCGCTGACCACCGAATCTTCGCGCAGCACCCGGCCATAGTCAGCGGGGTGGGACAAGGTCAGGGTGATGAAGCCCAGAGGCGAATTGCTGCGCTCAACCGCATTGAGGAACGTGTTCAGTGTGGCTTGGGAGACAAGGGGCACATCGCCGCTGACCACCAGCACATGCGTAAGCCCGGCTTCGCGCAGAACGGGCCAGGCCACCTGCAGGGCGTGCCCGGTGCCCAACTGTTCAGCCTGAAGAATGAAATGGTCTTCCCATTGCGGAAAGGCCAGGTGGAGGAGGTCGGCGCGATGGCCCACGATGGTCCAGATCTTTTCGCCGAACATGGGCTCCAGGGCCGTATGCACGTAGCTGAGCATGGGTTGGCCCAGTATGGGCTGCAAGACTTTGGGCAAGTGGGAATACATGCGGGTTCCCTTGCCGCCTGCCAGAATCAGAGCGCCGATATTCACGGCCATAATCGCCTCCAAAAAAGACAAAGTGAATTAACACTACTATAGATACTGCGAGGCGTATGTTTTGTCCAGCCGTTGCGGCAAACAGGTTGAAGGAAAGCAGAAAAAAACGGTTTTTTATGTGCGCTTCGCAGCTGCCTTGGGCGGATCCGAGTTATGGGGAGGGCAGGAAACCCCATGGGCCACAAAAAAGCGGGGTCGCCCCCGCTTTTTGATACTGGCTATGCTGTTGTTTAGAGCCTGGCGTAATTGGCCGTATTCAGTCGACTGACCGCCCGTTCCAAAGCTGCTTCGGCGCGGATCATATCAATGTCCGGCTTTTGGCTGGCCAGGCGTTTTTCAGCGCGCTCTTTGGCCTTGGCCGCGCGGTCGCGGTCAATGTCTTCGGCGCGCGTGGCGGATTCGGCCAGGATGATGACCTTGTTGTCGGAGACTTCGGCAAATCCGCCGGAAACAAAGATATAGCGGGTTTCTGCTCCGTCTTTGTAGAACAGATGCCCCACGCGCAATGCCGAGAGCAGCGGCGCGTGACCGGGCAGCACGCCGAAGTCGCCTTCAAGGCCCTGCGCGCCCACGTAGTCCACATCCAGCTCCACGGGGGAATTGGCGGGGGTTACTACCGAGAGGTGAAGTTTGGCCATATCTTTACCCTATACGCCTACTGCTGGCGCTTGTTGTATTTTTCCACGGCGCCTTCAATGCTGCCCACCATGTAGAAGTCGTCTTCGGCAAGGTGGTCGTATTCGCCGGACAGGATGCTTTTGAAGCTGCGCACGGTATCTTCCAGTTTGACATAAGCGCCGGAATAACCGGTGAACTGCTCGGCCACGTGGAAGGGCTGCGAGAGGAAGCGCTGAATGCGGCGCGCACGCGA
>CAZNBK010000264.1:0-3618 GCA_964571105.1 uncultured Desulfovibrionaceae bacterium | reverse complement strand
CTGCTGAAAGACAATCACATCGATGCAGCCGGGAGTATCAGCTTGGCTGTGGGGCGGATTAAAGAGCACTATCTGCCCGCCCCGCCCATTGAAGTGGAGTGCCGCTCCAGGTCTGAAGTGGAAGAAGCGCTGTCCTGCGATGTGGACCGGGTGATGCTGGACAACATGAGCCTGGAGATGCTGGAGGAAATTCTGCCGCTGATCCCTGATAAAGTGGAAGCGGAAGTCAGCGGGGGCATCAATGTCAAAAATATCACCGGGGAATGCGTCGGCCCGCGTCAAGGCCCGGGTTACTGGAATTAAGATGGACAATAAACATATTGCTGAAGAAATCAGCCGCTTGCGGGAAAAATTGAACGATGACCTCTTGATTCTGGGGCATCATTACCAAGACGACTCGGTCATCAAGCATGTGGATTTTTCCGGGGACTCACTGGAGTTGGCCCGCAAATCAGCAGAATCCAACGCCAGACACATTGTCTTTTGTGGCGTGCATTTTATGGCCGAATCCGCAGCCACGCTCGCTCGGGAGGGCCAGGCCGTATACCTGCCGTCAGATGACGCGCAATGCGTAATGGCCAACACCGCACCTGCTAGCCTGGTAGACGCGGCCCTGAACGCCCTGAACAAAACCCGCCGCGTGGTGCCGCTGACCTATGTGAATTCTTCATTGGCCGTAAAAGCGGTGTGCGGCTGCTATGACGGCGCGGTATGCACCTCGGCCAATGCCCAAAAAATGTTGGAATGGGCCTTTGAGCAGGGCGATGCCGTGCTGTTTATCCCGGACAAAAACCTGGCCAGAAACATAGGCAACGCCTTGGGGATACCGGAACGCGAGCAGTTTATCCTGGACGTGCGCGGGCATGCGGCGGCCTTGCGCGAAGGCAGGGACACGGAACAGGCCGGGCAAGCAAAATTATGCATCTGGCCGGGGTGCTGCGCCATTCACGCCCGGTTCACTCCTGTGCACATACATGAAATGCGCAAGCAGCATCCCGGCTGCCGCGTGCTGGTGCATCCGGAATGCACGCCGGAAGTTGTGAACCTGGCCGATTTTGCAGGTTCAACTTCGGCCATGATCAAGGCTGTGGCCGCAGCGCCGGAGGGCTCTGTCCTGGTGGTAGGCACGGAATGGCACCTGGTTAATCGCCTGGCCCATAAATATGCGGGCAAGAAAACGGTTATCCCGCTATTCCACAGCATCTGCTCGGACATGAGCAAGACCACGGAACAGCGCTTGCTGAGCACGCTGCAAGGAATCAACACCGGCACGGCAACCCCGATAAGCGTAAACCCCGATCAGGTTGTTCTGGCCCGCCAGACCTTGCAAACCATGCTGGATGTTTGTAGCTAGATTTTTTTAATAATGCTACCGCCCCCTGGGAGACGAGAATAATCGCAACGCCCCAAGCGGGGTCCAGGGGGTGATACCCTCGGGGTGCATGGGGTGATACCCCTCGGGGTACATGGGCGCGAAGCCCCTGCGAGAAGGTGCTTTAAAATGAACCAGACTTCATCCACGCGCAGCCGGTCAACGGTACTGGTAGTCGGCTCCGGCATTGCCGGGTCCATAGCCGCACTGACCCTGGCCGAAAGCGGCGCCGATGTGACCCTGGTCAACAGCGGCCCGGAATTGGACAACGGGAATTCGGCCATGGCCCAGGGCGGCATTGTTTATCGCTCCGAGGCCGACTCTCCGGAACTGCTGGCCCGCGACATTGTGGTGGCCGGAAGCGAATACAACTATATGCGGGCCGTGCGCCAGATTTGTGAAGGCGGCCCGTCCGCCGTGCAGAGCATACTCATCGACCGCCTGCATATCCCCTTCAACCGCTCCGATGCGCAGCTGAGCCAGGAATGGGATTTGACACTGGAAGGCGGGCATTCATCGCACCGCATTTTACACTGCGCCGATTATACGGGCCGGGCCATTATGAGCGGACTGCTGGAGGCCATCAAAGATACGCCCAGCATTACCGTGCTGCCCAACCGCACTGCCGTAGACCTGATTACCTCGCACCACCATTCCCTGAGCATGGAGTTCCGCTACCAGTTGCCCAACCGCTGCTGCGGCGTTTATGTGTATAATGAAGCCGTGGGCCAGGTGGAAACCCTGCTGGCCGATTTCACCGTGCTGGCCACGGGCGGCGTGGGCCAGGTCTACTTGCACAGCACCAACGCCCCCAATGCGGTCGGCTCGGGCCTGACCATGGCCCATCGGGCCGGGGTGCGCATTGAAAATGCCGAATTTGTGCAGTTTCACCCCACGGCCTTTTATCAGCGACACGCGCCGCGTTTCCTGATTACCGAGGCCATGCGCGGGGAAGGAGCCAGGCTTATCAACAGCCGGGGCGAAGCCTTCATGTCCCGCTATGACCCCAGGGCCGATCTGGCCCCCCGCGATATTGTGGCCCGCTCCATTGTCGAAGAAATGCTCCGCCTGGACGACGAGTGCGTATATCTTGATGCCGCGCCATACCTGAAGCACCCCATTGACCGGCGCTTTCCCACCATTTACGCCCACTGCCTGGAAGCCGGTCTGGACATCGCTGAAAATCCCATCCCCGTGGTTCCGGCTGCGCATTATTTCTGCGGCGGCATTCTGGCCGACCTCAACGGTCGCACCTCGCTCTCAAAACTCTATGCCATAGGCGAATGCGCCTGTACCGGCGTGCACGGCGCCAACCGCCTGGCTTCGGTGTCCTTATTGGAAGCCGTGCTCTGGGGCCAAACCTGCGGCAAAGACATTTCCCGCCGCCTGCGCGGGCGGGGCGGCCATGCGCCCAGGCGGTTGCACGACGCCATCCCGGACTGGGAAAGCCCGGGGCAGGAGCACAATGACGACCCGGCCCTGATCTCGCAAGACTGGGGGGCCATCCGCAACACCATGTGGAACTATGTGGGCATTACCCGTTCCACTGCCCGGCTGCAACGCGCCTATGAAGAACTGCGCCAGCTTTCGCGCCGGATTACCGATTTTTACAAACGCACGCCTTTGTCGCGCCCGCTCATTCAATTGATGCACGGCTGTCATGCGGCTTTTATTATCACCGAATCCGCCCGCCGCAATAAAAGCAGCATCGGCTGCCACTACCGGGTGGATTAAGCTTTAAGCGCTCCAAGAGAAAGCCATGGTCAAAACCAACGACAAGACACATTTAAAGCTCAGCGTCATGAATTTTATCCGGGAACAGATAAAAACCCACGGTTTTAAACCCGGCGAGCATATTAAAGAGCTATATCTTACCGAGGTGCTCGGCGTGTCGCGGGCTCCGGTGCGGGAAGCCTTGCTGGAGCTTTCCGCCGAAGGGCTCGTCAGATTGGACCCCAACCGGGGCGCTTATGTGACCGAGCTGTCCCAGGAAGAGATCATGGAGCGCATCCTGCTTTGCGGCGCGCTGGAAGGGTTTGCGCTGAGCCGGACCATGCACCTGCTTACGCCGGTGGATTTTCAACATTTGGAAGCCTCGGTCAAACGCATGATTAAAATCGCGGAAACCACTGCCGATGTGTCCAAGCTTCTTCAGGAAGACCTGCACTTTCACCATCTGTGCGTGGCCAGGGTCAAGGATGCCTTTTTGCATGAGTTCATTGAAAAATGCAGCCGCATTCTGGAAG
>CAZNBK010000263.1:0-3619 GCA_964571105.1 uncultured Desulfovibrionaceae bacterium | reverse complement strand
TCGTGACCGGTAATCCGGGTAAAATCGTAGTGGTTAATGTTTTCGCCACCTGGTGCGCGCCCTGCGTCACTGAAGTGCCCGATTTTGTAAAAATCCACTCAACTTACCCCGAAGACAAAATCGCCATGCTCGGCGTATCCATTGACGATGATAAGGAAGAACTGGTCAACTTCCTCAATGAACAGAATATCAGCTACCCGGTATACCGCGTTGGCGAAGAGTTCACCGACAAATATCAGATCGACAGTATCCCCCAGACCTACATTCACGATCAGAACGGCAAGCTGTTCAAACGCTTTGAAGGTATGATCACATTTGAGGAACTACAGGAAGCCGTAGAGCATTTGCTGGCATCCCCGCCGGAATCCGGCGACATGTAAACGATTGACGCAACCGACAATGCCGCGCCGGGCGTATTGACGCGGCAGGACAATAATTTCAAATATCCGGAGGCAGTTTATGCACATGGTTAAAAGATGGTTTGCAGCAGCTATGTTGATTTTGTGCCTGAGCCTCATGGCTGCGGGGTGTGCCGGACAGGGCGGGGGCGGAAAAGCCTCGGCAGCCGGTCCGATGTTCAAAGAAAAAGCCAGCACAGCGGATGTGAATCAGTTTATGGCTGACGCCAAAGGCAAAGTTGTTTTGCTCAATGTGTTTGCGTCCTGGTGCGGCTACTGCATGCAGGAAGTGCCGGATCTGGTGGCTTTGCGCAGTATTTATCCCGCCGATGAATTAGCCATGCTTGGCGTGTCGCTGGATGATGCCGCTGACCTTCCGGAATTGCAGCGCGTTATTAAAGAAATGAATATTTCCTATCCCGTGTATCTGGTCGGCGATGATTATGCGGAAAAAAACAACATCACCGGGATTCCGGTTACGATTATATATGACCGCAACGGTACGGAATACAAAACCATCCTCGGTTATGTGGAAAGATCTGAAATTGAAAAGCCCATCGTGGAACTATTGAACAGATAATTCAAAAATAAACAGGTGAAACCATGCGTAGTGTAAAAATTTTAATGTCTTTGGCCGTGGCGTTGCTGCTCGGCAGTGTTTTTGTGCTGGGCGGTTGCGCAGGCTCCGGCTCCGGAGCCGATTCCGTGAATATTCTCAACGAAAACGCCACTCCCGGCGATCTGGAAATGTATATCGACAGCCAGCAGGGCAAAGTGCTGGTTGCGGTGCTGTTTAACTCCAGCAAGCCTGATTGCGCCGCCGCGCTCGATTATCTGAACGATCTGGCAGACGATTATGACGCCGCCCTGGTCGGGTTTGTGGGCGTGTCCATTGATGGGGACAAGTCCGAACTGCAATCTTTCCTGGCCGACAATGACGTCAGCTTCCCGGTCTTGATGATCCAGGCTTATGCCGACCTTGAAGGCGGCGTGCCCATTGTCAGCCTGCTGGACAGAAACGGCGGCGACTATGCCACTTATGAAGGGCTGGCCGAAATCCAGACCATGCCGGAAGATTTGGACTATCTGCTCAACGTGGAATAAGGGTCTGTCCTGTTTTAGAGATTAAGCTTGTAAACACCACCGGGCGGGCCGTTTTCGGCTCGCCCGGTTTGCCTTTATTACCCTTCGATGCCTATGACTCAGCCCAAGCACTCTTTTACTCTGGTGCACGATCAGGCGGCCATAGCTGCCCGCGTGCGGGAAATGGCGACACAGATCAATGCAATCTATGCCGGAACCCCTTTGTTGGTTATCGCGGTGCTCAAGGGCGCTTTTATTTTTTGCGCCGATCTCGTCCGCGAACTGAACATGCCTCTGGAAGTGGATTTCATCCGCCTGTCCAGTTACGGTCGGGCAACGCAAAGCAGTGAAACCGTGCAACTTGGCAAAGATGTGGAAAGTTCGCTGACGGGGCGTCATGTGCTCATAGTGGAAGATATTGTGGATACGGGCTTGAGCATGGCCTTTTTGCGAAAAGAGCTGGAGGCGCGGGGGGCTGCTTCCATACGGCTGGCCGCGTTTGTGGATAAGCCGGAGCGCCGCCAGGTGCCCATGCATGTAGACTTTACCGGCTTTGTTGTTCCTTCCGGGTTTGTTGTCGGTTATGGCTTGGATTATGCTGAAAAATACCGGGAATTGCCCGGTATTTACGTGCTGAATATACAGGAATAAGGAAACCCTGGTTGACAGTAACCGGGCCGGACCTGTAAAGTCTTTCCCCAGAGGTAGCCATGATTATTACCTGCCAAAGATGCCACACCAAGTTTCGAGTGGACGACAGCCTGGTCAGCCCCCTGGCCAAGGCCAAATGCACGTTTTGCGGCAATATCTTTATTATGGCCGACGGCATGGCTCCGGAAGACTTCCAGAAAAGCATCGACGCCAAAGAGGCCGCAGCGGCTGAAGCCGCGCAGGTAGTGGCCGAGGCCGAATCCAGCAAAGATGCTGTTGAGGCCATTCTGCAAGACGGCGATCTGTATAATGTTGACGGCAAGGCAAGAAAGCAGAAGAAAAAACCCGGCCTTGCGCTGTGGCTGGTTGCCATACTTATTTTATTGCTGGGCGCAGGCGGCGCCGCATATTACCTTGATCTGTTCGGCTGGCGCACGCCAGCCACGGTGGCGCAACCGGAAACGCCCCCGCAAGACCCCGCTCCCCAGACCGGCCCGGTGGCCGAAAACCTGATCACCGATCAGGAAGAACTCAACAAGATCACCTTGCTGGATGTAAAACAGTACTACGTGAATAACGAAAAGCTGGGCGGGCAGCTGTTTATTATTGAAGGCAAAGTGGTTAACAATTTCCGCGAGCCGGTAGACCTGATCCGGGTGGAAGCCACCTTGCTTGATGAAAATAAAAACGTCATTGTCTCCAACCAGCAATTCTGCGGTATTTCCGTATCCTATTTCCAGTTGCAGGTGCTTTCCGAGAAAGAATTGACCGATGCCTTGAGCAACAAGCTTGAGGTACTGGCCAAAAACATGAATGTCCAACCGGGTTCGGAAGTGCCGTTCATATTTGTTTTCCGGTCTGTGCCTCCCACTGTGCGTACTTTCGGAGTGCGGGTAATAGAAGCTCAAAAGCAGGAAAGGCCGACCGAAGCGCCGTAGCTGCGGAAAGGTCCGGTTTTGGACCGCAGCAGAGTTATCGGGCCAGGCTATGAAACGAGTTCTCCCCCAAGAGCCCATTATGGACAAGGATGTGTTTGCGTTGCCCGGAAAGCGTGGCCGCAAACACGGTCCCAGGCCCAAGATTGCCACCTGGGTATTTGTTGCCTGGGTGGTTCTTGTTGTTGTCTGGATTGTTAAGGTCTACGTGGAGCAGCCGCATCGCCGCTTTGCGCCCGATCAGGCTGCGTCGCCGCTGGTCGTTGAAGTCACGACGCCGTGGGCGGCCACGACAGGCGGTCTGGATGTGGCTGCCCTGGGCATTGTTTCGCTTGAGCAATCCCTGGTGGATAACGAAACCATGGGCGAGGCGGTTTGGGTATTGTCCGGCGAGGTGGTGAACCGGGGGCTGCTTCCTGTGGACAATGTTGCTTTGTCCCTGACCGTGCGCGCTGAGGACGGTCAGGTTGTTGAGGAAATTACCAGGTTGGCCGGAGTGAGCGTGCCGCTGTTTCAGCTCAAGACATTGTCTTTGGCCGAAATTCGGGCTTT
>CAZNBK010000262.1:0-3637 GCA_964571105.1 uncultured Desulfovibrionaceae bacterium | reverse complement strand
TTTTGGCTCCAATGCCAGCATTTGGTATTTGAGTTTTGCAACATTTCAAAGTTGAGCTGGTCTAATGTGTCAAAATGTGAAATCCAGCATGAGGTTCACCCGGTGCCGGGCATAGTCATGCGACCAGATATTGGAGTCGCGCTTGGTATAATAATACTGGATTGTCGGGCGGATGCCTTTGTGCTCCCAGATATTGCTGCTCAATTCAGCGGAAAAGCCGTAAATGCGGTCGTTCCGCCTGGTACTGTTGAAGCGTTGGTCTTTGGTTACATAGTACTGATCCGCGTGATAGGCGGCATTGCTTAAACTTGCTTCCACAAGCAGTGAAAAACCGTATTTGAAAAAGTAGTACGCGCCGAGACTATAGCGCAGCGTGTCACTGCCGAACTGTTTCGTATTGGTGCGGTCGTGTGTGAATTCCAGTCCGGCCTGCACAAAACTCTGGCTGCTTAAGATAACGCGGGGGCGCAAGTAAAAGCGGTATTCTTCACCCTTCAGGGCCTCGGACACAAATTCGTCCTTGTAGGTATTTTTTATGGCCGATACGCCTGCTCCCAGCAGAAGCCGTCCGAAGTCGTGCTGCACATCCGTGCGCAGACCGTAGCTGTCACTGTAGCTGTCGCCGCCGATTAGGCGTTTTATATAGGTGGGTTGCAGGCTGATTTCGCCGCTGGAATACACATAGCGGGGGCCGCTGGCTGCGTAAACAATGTAGTCGTTATAGTCGCTGTCGCTGTGTTCGGTCAGGTAAACGCCCAAAGTATTCCGGATGCCGAAGTTTTTGGACAGTTTCAGATAATAGTTGGCGGTCAAGTTGAAGCCCACACCCACGCCGCTGGCTTGATCCTCAAGATCACGGCAAAGAATGCCGAAAATGGTGTCGATACACTCCTCGGTAACGCCGGAGGACTGGTTGATATTGGAATCCGGAATAATGCTGAAACCTGCACTGACCGACCAGCTTTTCTGCCTGCGAATGGCGGCCAGGAAGCTGTCCACGTTTTCCAGCACGCCCGGCGGTATCTTATTGCCGCCCTTGACCATTTCAAAGTGGAAGCGCGCATCGTCGTAATCTTGGTTGAGAAAATAAGCAAAAGCCAGGTCCAGCCGCACTCGCGCCAAGTCCGGGAAGCGGTTCAGGATAGCGGTTAGAAATTCAATGGCTTTGTCATAGTTTTCTCCGGCAATATAAATATGCGCCAAGGAAAACGCGGCTTCAATCTGAACCTCTTGTGCCCGGCTTTGCATGAGCAGAGAGTATACCTGCCTGGCTTATTCAATCTGCCCGGCATTGAACAATTGCGCAGCCCAGATAAGGCCCTCTTCATCGGAAAGCGAAAATGCCTCCTGGTCTGGAGATTCCTGAGCAATGGCCGGTCCTGTCCAAATGCAGTTGAAGAGAAGCAACATGGCGGCAATGCAGGGCAGGCACAAATGTTGTCTTAAGGTTGAGGTGATATTCACAGGCTATTTCCCCTATTCTGCCTTGATTGTCGGCAGTGAGGCGAAAAACGGTTTTTAAAACAGCAGGCGGCAGCGCTCAGTAAACTGGATAGCTATAAATGAAATAGTAAATTCCGCAATTTAAAAAAATATTAAGACGAAGAAGGCGGCGCTGGCGAGCAAGATAATTTGAGGACTTTCCGGCGGGGTTATCCCTCATCCGGCGAATCATTCAGATTTCAATCCGTCCGCATTGACACGAAATAGGTATGGTGATTAAAATTATAAGGTATTCGGTATATGGATTCCGGCAGGGGGAAGACTTTTAGCGCAGTTTCGCATTGAGATTGTCGTAACGAGGGAGTAAACCCCGCCTGCCGCGCTGCGGCATAAAGAATCATCAGGCTGAATAAACAATTTTTCGGTCCGCTGGTACGGATCGGCCCTGGGGGAAAGCGGCGGGACACCTGGCAAACAGATGTTGTTTCGCCGCTTTGCTATCCTGTGCGGCGTTTACCTGCTCCGAGCTGCGACTTAAAGCATGAAAAAGTCCGGCGGGCAAATGTTTTGCAAGGCACTGCGTTTCCGGGTCCTTTTGCTGATTTTCTTTCTGGTCTTATAAGCCAAAAGCCAGGCAATCCATGGACAGCGAGCCTAAGACCGTGCGGCAGAACAGCTGAGCCGGTTCATCGCTGGCGCGCAGGCCGAGAATATACAGCAGAGGCAGGTAATGCTCCGGTGTGGGGATGGCCTGCCCGGCATTGGGGAGGTGGTGAAAATCCACCAGCGCGGCATGGTCGTGCCGGAGGATGAGTTCGCCCATGGCTTCTTCTGCGACCACGGCCCAGTCTTGTGGCGTTTGGTCGTAAAAATCATACAGCCTGAGGTTATGCACGATATTGCCGCTGCCCAGCACCAATACGCCTTGGGTGCGCAACCCCTGCAGGGCCTGTCCCAGGCGGTAATGGAAATCCCCGGGCTGTGCGGAGTCGAGGCTGAGCTGGAGCACAGGCACATCGGCAGCCGGGTACATGCGCCGCAGTACGCTCCAGGCTCCATGATCCAGGCCGCGCTCAAAATCCTGGCTTACGCCGAAGGCGGACAAGGACTCGCAGAGCTGCTCGGCCAGCTCCGGCGCACCGGGGGCCGGGTAGCGCACAGCGCCCAGCTCGGGTGGGAAGCCGTAAAAGTCGTGAATGGTTTCCGGCCTGGCCGTGGCCGAGACCTGCGGGCCATGGGTTTCCCAGTGGGCGGAGATGCAGAGTACCGCTTTCGGCTTGGGCAGGCGCTGCGCTGCGTCGCGCCAGGCTTGTGCGAACTCGTTGTCTTCGATGGCGTTCATGGGCGAGCCGTGTCCGATGAACAGCGTTGGCATGAGCTTGGTCTGAGACATGCTTTAATCCCTCCGGTTTGTTACCCGTCATAGACGGAAAATCATTATTGCCCGGCTGAATGAGGTGCGGCAAAGGCTTTGTTTGCAATGGAAAGAAAAGCCAAAGGCAATCTCCAGCGTATACACAAAAGGCGAAGCAGCTTTTGCGAAAGCCCCGCGCTTGAGCTGGTTTTTTCGAAGAAGCCCAACCATGATGAAAGTAAATCGTTTTTCAATAAAGTCAGGACCGGGACCGGAGAATTGATCGCCTTGAGTCCTGTGGGCGACCGGGAAGCGACCGGAAAGATTGTGAAAATGATTACTAGAATTGTTGCCTTTACCGAAAAGCTGTATATGTTGCCGTGGTTTTACAGTCTTTAGCGCATTTGCTGCTTGAGGCTCGGCTTAGGGCGGAAGTAAATCCCGCCTGACGCTCTATTTGGAACGCGGATCAGTCCCCGAACCCTAACCCATTTGTGGAGACGGATATGTCTTTACGCCAAAAAATGCTTTTAATTCTATTGCCGCCGTTGGTCATTGTCATCGGCGGGCTTATTCTTTTTTCGCAGCAACGCATGGAGCGCATGGCCCTGGAGCAGGCTTACGCCGAGGCAGAAAGCATTCTGCTGGCCGAGGCGCAGCCCTTTGCCGAAACCTTCAACAAAGCCTACGCGACTGCGCAGGCCCTGGCCGTGCAGCTGGCCGAACTGCAAAAAGTGGGCACTGTGCCCCGCTACGTGCTGGCCGATATCCTGAAAAAGCAGATGGAGGCCAGCCAGGTTTATTCCGGCATGTGGACCATGTGGGAGCCCAATGCCTATG
>CAZNBK010000261.1:0-3662 GCA_964571105.1 uncultured Desulfovibrionaceae bacterium | reverse complement strand
ATCGAAGACGCCTCCTCGCACCTCTTGGGGGTTATCAACGACATTCTGGATATGTCCAAAATCGAGGCCAATAAATTTGAACTGGCTTATACCGAATTTGATTTTGAGCGCCTGCTGATCCGAGTGATTAACGTGATCAATTTCCGCCTGGAAGAAAAAGAGCAGCACCTCAACATCAAGATAAGCGAAAACATTCCCCGCTCCATTGTCAGCGACGAGCAGCGGCTGGCCCAGGTTATTACCAATTTGCTGTCCAATGCCGTCAAGTTCACGCCCGAAGCAGGCACCATCACGCTTACAGCCAGTTGCCTGGATCACACGGACCAGGAGCCTGGAGACTGTACCTTGCAATTGCAGATTGCGGATACGGGCATCGGCATTTCTCAGGAACAAATACCCAACCTGTTTCAGTCATTTGCTCAGGCCGACGGCGGCATTTCCCGCAAATATGGCGGCACCGGACTTGGGCTGGCCATCTCCAAACGTATTGTGGAAAAAATGGGCGGCAGCATTCGGGTTGATTCCGAACTGGGGAAAGGATCGGTTTTTTCTTTCACCATCAAGACCAAACGGGGAACCCGTCCCGAGCGGCGCTCGCTTCCTCTTCCGAGTAGTTGGGCCGGGCTGCGGGTGCTGGCTGTGGACGACGACCCGGATGTGCGGGATTATTTCACCCGGCTTGCCCAAGCCATGCATTTTCAGTGCGACACAGCCGCCAGCGGCGAAGAGGCCTTGCAGTATCTGAGCACCACCCAGGCGTATCAAATAATTTTCATTGACTGGAAAATGCCGGGCATGAACGGGGTGGAACTGACCCGTAAAATCAAGAACAACGGTCATGCGCAATCGGTTGTGATCATGATTTCCTCTGCGGCCTGGAGCGCCATCGGCGAAGAAGCCGTGGCAGCCGGAGTGAACAAATTTATCGCCAAACCCCTGTTTTCCTCCACGGTAATAGACACCATTACCGACTGCCTGACTGCAGACGGCGAGATCACGCAGCCGGTCACGGATTCCGCCGGAGATGCAGACTGCTTTAAGGGGCGTCATGTGCTTATGGCTGAAGACATCGAGCTGAACAGGGAAATTGCCATGGCCTTGCTGGAGCATACCGGCGTAAGCATCGAGTGCGCTGAAAACGGACGGGTGGCTTTTGAAAAATTCCAGGCCAATCCGGAAGGGTATGATCTTATCCTCATGGACATTCATATGCCGGAGTGGGACGGTTATGAAACCACGCGGCGGATACGTGAATTAAACACAGACACAGCCGGAAACGTGCCCATTGTGGCCATGACCGCCAATGTGTTCAGGGAAGACGTGGAAAAATGTCTGGCTACCGGCATGAACGACCACTTGGGCAAACCCCTGGACATCAATGAAGTAATGGCTAAAATGAAAAAATATTTGTTCAGGCCGGGCCCAAAGGCCCCACTCGCATGATCTCAGCCTAAGGCGGTGGCTATGCCCTGGTGGTTTGCTGCAATCAGCTTTGTTTTTTTCCTCGTTTTATTTCTTATAATCGCCAAAGTGCGCGCTTCATTGAGCCGTATCCGGCAATCGCCGGGCTTTCCGGCGAATAACCCCACACCGGTAAAACCCTCCGCAGCAGCTGTTTCGCGCCCGGAGCCAGGGCCGTCCCCGAACAAACCCATGGCCGATGACCCTTTCAGCACAGACATGAGCCAGTTTTCCACTGGCGAGTTCGACAAGAATAAATAGCTTTGCCATCAGGCCCTTAGAGCATTTTACCTTGAAATTATTCAACAACGAACTGCGCATGGGCATGCAACTGGCCGGAACCAGAAATATTTCTGAAATCAAAAAGAACGTCCTGCATAGCGCCTGTCCGTTCTGCTGAGGTTGTTTTGCGAGTAATGAAGTGTTCATAGCCGGCGCGCACCAATCCACGGCCAAGGGTTTCCTGGGGTTGGGGAAAACCGCGCTGGGCATGCAGGCCAACACGTTTCAGTTCTTCCTGCGCAACCCCAGAGGGGCCGCTGCCAAAAAACTGGATGTGGATGATATCGAAAGCCTGCGCTCTTTTCTTGGCGAACACAGTTTTGGGCCAATAATGGCGCATGCGCCCTATACGCTCAACCCGTGCTCCACAAGTAAAGACACCCGTGAACTGGCCGTTGAGCTCTTGGCTGACGACCTGGAACGGTTGCAATACCTGCCCGGAAATCTTTACAACCTTCATCCGGGCAGCCGGGGCGAGCAAGACCCGGCCAAAGCCGCCGAATTAACCGCCCAATGCCTCAATGCGGCCATTAAACCTGAACACCAGACCGTTATCACCCTGGAAGCCATGTCCGGCAAGGGTTCGGAATTGGGACGCAACTTTGAAGAGTTGAAGTCCATTCTGGACCTGATCGATCTCAAACCCAAACTGGGCGTCTGTTTTGATGCCTGTCACCTGTTTTGCGCCGGTTATGATATTGCGAACAATCTGGACGGCGTGCTGGATGAGTTTGACCGGATTGTCGGCCTGAGCCGTTTGCGCGGCTTTCACCTTAATGACAGCATGAACCCCCTGGGCAGTCATAAAGACCGCCATGCCCCTCTGGGAGAAGGACACATCGGCCTGGCCGCTTTCAAACGAATTGTCAATCATCCGGCCCTGCAAGACCTGCCGCTGATTCTGGAAACACCCCTGGATGAGGCCGGACACGCCAGGGAAGTGGCGTTGCTGCGCGAAATGTTTGAAGGTTAAAATTAAAGACGGCCTTAACCTTTCTTTTCATTTATGCACGTTAATAGGTTATATAGAAATGATGGGTTTAAATCTGTAACCGTTTCCGGACGCCTGCGAGGTTAGCGTGTCTGTTCCCATTATTGCTTTTATTCTCAGCGTTTTTTTTCTGTTGATTATCGCCAAAAAACGCGGGCCGCGAGGGTATCGCGTGCGGCGCAAGCCTGGTGACGGAGGGCGGGATACCCCCTGGAAAGACGACCAGAGCAGATCGAGGCCGCCCAAGCCCGCAACTCCTCCTCCGGCGGAAGAACCTTCCAAATACACCCTGCACGATGATTGCCCCGGCAAAAGCCCGGAAGCGGAAGATCCGTTTGCCGCAGACCCGGAGCAATTTTCCAGCCGCGATACGTTCAAAAAATAAACTTCTGAGTCGGAACCGGCAAAAGTAAAAAAGACTCTCCGGACAACCTGAGAGTCTTTGTTCTTTGCCTGATGGTGCGCCCGGCAGGAATCGAACCTACGGCATCGGCCTTAGGAGGGCCGCGCTCTATCCAACTGAGCTACGGGCGCGCAGTCTGAGTCTGAGTCGTTTTTTCTAATGAATAACCCGGCAAAAGGCAAGGCCGTTGTCACGCGGTGCATTGCGAGGTTGAGCGCAACAGAAAAAACTATTTGCGCATGCCTAGAACATTTTAACATTGAAATTATAGGATTGATAAAATGCTCTGGTGTCGCGAAGCGAGAGCCTCCAGCGGCGAAGCAGACGTTGCATGAGCCTCCAGCGGCGCGAAATGAAATGAAGCGCGTCCGTTACCTGAGCACGCAAGTAAGCGAAGGTTACGGACGAGGTCCGCAGAGCGACAGTCCCGCAGGGCGGCGGGACCGAGAGGTATATGATAAGGTCAAGCAGCGCGTGCCTTTCGCAAAATCGTTTTAGATTTTGCGCATTTATAAGGGAAATGCG
>CAZNBK010000260.1:0-3670 GCA_964571105.1 uncultured Desulfovibrionaceae bacterium | reverse complement strand
AGTGAAACGAAGCTCGACCGTCAGGCGGGGTTTACTCCCTCGTTACGACAATCGCAATGCGAAAAAACTCTAAGATGAAATTGCCTTGTAAATCACCGGCTTCCCGTCTTGCCCTGATCGGCAAATTCTAGTTTTAATCCGACCGATTTTCCATTATCATACCGGGCATGATCGATACCCCGGAATTGACCTCATCTGCCGAGCCGGAGCGCAAAATTAAACTGACGCCCATGTTCGAGCAGTATCTGAGCATCAAAGAACAATATAAAGAACCTTTGCTGTTTTACCGCATGGGCGACTTTTATGAGCTGTTTTTTGAAGATGCGGAAATTGCGGCCCGGGAGCTGCAAATCGCCCTGACCTGCCGCAATCCAAATTCCGAACACAAAATACCCATGTGCGGCGTGCCGCATCATGCCTACCGCAATTACGTCAATCAATTGCTGCAAAAAGGCTACAGCGTGGCCATCTGCGAGCAGGTGGAAGACCCGCGCGAGGCCAAGGGGCTGGTCAAGCGCGAGGTGCGCATCATTGAAACGCCGAGCATGGCCGTGGAAGACGACAATCTGCCGAGCAAAGGCCGCACGTATCTGGGCGCATTTTATTGGAATGAAAGCGCGCAACAGGGCGGTTTCGCCTGGCTGGATTTTTCCACCGGCGACTGGAGCGGCCTGCGTTCCTCGCGGGAAAGCGAGCTGTGGCAGTGGGTTTTAAAGCTTTCACCGCGCGAGCTGATCCTGCCGGATACGGCCAAGCTCCCTTCCGGGCTGGAATTTTCCGACACCCAGATTGTCCGCCTGCCGCTGCGGGCCGGGTTTGAGCTTAAAGGCGCCGAAGACCGGGTGCTTAAGGCCCAGGGGGTTAAGGAGCTTGGCGCTCTTAACCTGGATAAAAAGCCCGAGTTGGTGCAGGCCTGCGGCGCACTGCTCTCTTACGCGCAAAAAACGCAGATGCATGACATTTCCCACCTGACTCAATTCAAGCTTTTGCAGCTCAACCGGCATTTGATTCTCGACGAAATCTCCGAGCGTAATCTGGAAATTTTCCGTCGCCTGGACGGACGGCGCGGACCGGGCACACTCTGGCATGTGCTGGATAAAACGCTCACGCCCATGGGCGGACGCCTCTTGGAAGAGCGCCTGCGCCACCCTTGGCGCGATCTGGCTTTGATAACCGCCAGCCAGGCCGTGGTCAGCTGTTTTCTGGGCAATGAAGAACGCCGGGCCGCAGTGCGCTCTGCGCTTAATGAAATTTACGACCTGGAGCGGTTATCCACCCGTATTTACCTCAACCGGGCCACGCCCAGAGATTTTATTGCCCTGCGCGCGGCCCTGGCCAAGCTGCCGGAATTACGCGCCACCGTGGAAAAACTGGCCATGCCGCAGGGCGTATACGCCACCCAGGCAGAGGCTGAGGGCGACAATCTGCCCAAAGCTCTGCGCGAGGTGCTGGGGCAATGGGATGATTTAGCAGATTACGCGGAATTGCTGGACCGCGCCCTGGTGGACAGCCCACCGCCGGTAATCACCGAAGGCGGTCTGTTTAAAACCGGTTTTTCCCAAGAACTTGACGAACTCATTGACCTGACCGAGCACGGTGAAGAGCGCATCAACACCCTACTTGCCCATGAGCAGAGCACTCATAACCTGCCCCGCTTAAAATTGGGCTATAACAAGGTTTTCGGTTATTACTTCGAGTTGACCCGCGCTGCCATGCCGGACAAGGTGCCCGAGCATTTCATCCGCCGCCAGACCCTGGCCAATGGCGAGCGCTTTACAACCGAAGATTTGAAAATTCTGGAAGAAAAACTCATGAAAGCGGCTGACCGGCGCAAAAGCCTGGAATATACCCTTTTCCAGAATTTACGCACGGTGATCACCAATGCTCGCCCACGCATGCTGTTCATGGCCGAAGCCGTGGCGGCCATAGATTTCTGGCAAGGTTTGGCGGAAGTGGCCCGGGCCTGGAATTGGGTCAAGCCCGGCGTGCATGAAGATCTGGACATTTCCATTGTCCAGGGACGCCACCCCGTGGTGGAGGCCGTGCAGGGCACAGTGCACTTTATTCCCAACGACCTGCGCCTGGATGACTCGCGCCGTGTTTTACTGATCACCGGCCCGAACATGGCCGGTAAATCGACCATTCTGCGCCAGGCCGCCATCATCTGCCTGCTGGCCCAAATCGGCTCTTACGTGCCGGCCAGGGAAGCCCGCATCGGCATTTGCGACCGTATTTTCTGCCGGGTGGGCGCTTCCGACAACCTGGCCCAGGGCCGCAGCACGTTTATGGTGGAGATGATGGAAACCGCCCGGATTTTGCGCCAGGCCGGGAAAAAAAGCCTAGTCATCCTCGATGAAATCGGTCGGGGCACCAGCACCTTTGACGGCCTGTCTCTGGCCTGGGCTGTGGCCGAGGAACTCTGCCGCAAAGGCGAAGGCGGCATCCGCACCTTGTTTGCCACTCACTACCATGAATTAACCGCCCTTGAAGGCAAACTGCCGGGCCTGCATAATATGAATGTGGTGGTGGCCGAAAGCAACGGCGAAATGGTCTTTACCCGCCGTCTGGTGCCCGGCCCCACAGATAAAAGCTACGGTATTGAAGTGGCCAGGCTGGCTGGAGTTCCGAACAATGTGGTCAGCCGCGCCAAACAAATACTTGCCGCCCTGCAAACCAAATCGGGACAAAACGGCACCGTTCCGCCAGTCCGCGATGGAGCTGCCCTGCCCACCCTGCCCGGCCTGGAAGACCTGACCCGCCCCGCCGAGCCGGAACCGGCACCGGATGTTGCCGTGCCGCACCCGTTGCTGGTTTCGTTGCGCGATCTGGACCCGGACCAATTAAGCCCCATTGAAGCCTTGAAAACCCTTATGGAATGGAAAACCCTCTGGGGAGGAGAACAATGAAACAGTTTTATTTCAGGTTTGCGCGGCTGGGCCCCTGCCCGCTGCTTGTTTTGAGCCTGACGGTCATTGCCGCATTTGCGCTTGCCGCCTGTGGGGTCAAAGGTTCTCCTCAAGCGCCCACGGCCAAAAACACCTTTTCCTGGCTGTATGCGGACGCTGCCATCCGCAATGACTGCATCAGTGTTTCCGGGCGTTTGCAAGGAGAATACGACAACCTTGACTCTTTGCGCTTTGAGCTGGAACCCACCGGAAACATTGAAGATTGCGTCGGTTGCCCTTTCCGCCCCCTGGAAATGGAACTGATCTATGCTTCGGATATCAATATGAGCCCGGATGGGGAAATATCGCTGCTCTATTGCCCTGAGCAAAAAAGCCATTTGTACCGCTGGCGTCTGATCGCCACCAATAAATATCGCACACTGCCCAACGCGGTAACCCCGGTGCTCTTTCTGGAAGACCCGGCCGGTCCGCTGCCCTGGAATTAACCAGACCCAAAGACCTTTATCAAGCTCTAGTTACTGTAACACGGGCAACAGCACAGCCGCTGTTGCCCGTGTTTTTACTATCTTGCGCCGTGTTCAAAAAATCTTACTGGACGTAAGCCTGACCCCGGTGCAGTTCGATTCGATGGTGACGTCTCACATTTATTTGAAAATATTCGTCATAAGTGCCGTCCCGATATTCGGCGCGCAGATCATATAAATCCGCCATTTCCAAATTTACTTCACAATAATATCCGCTTTCCAAAGTGCGAATATTCAAAA
>CAZNBK010000259.1:0-3699 GCA_964571105.1 uncultured Desulfovibrionaceae bacterium | reverse complement strand
ACTCGCGACTTCAACCTTGGCAAGGTTGCACTCTACCACTGAGTTATTCCCGCTTACTTTTGTGCAAGCTCACCGGACCGTGCTACTCAGGTACGCCGCCCAGTGTGGCGAGACATGCTTTTATGCCTTTGCCACGCCCCTGTCAAGCATGATTTTAACCTGCGCGGCTCTTGAAATCCGGGCGTTTGCACCGGCTACTGGATTCTATCCAGCAGGCTCATGTTGGCCTCTTCAATATCTGCATGTTCAAACAGACCGGCCGCAAAAGCGGTAAACCAGTCCTGAGCTTTCTGAATCTGCACCTGCTCAAGCACAGTGTCTTTGGCCTGTTCCCAGTCGGATTCGGAAGGCAGTTGGACATCGGCCAAGCGGATGATGACCGCGCCGTTGCTTACGGGAAAGACCTGCTTGCCCCAATCGCCGCGCTGCTTGAGGTCAAAAGCGGCAGTAACCAGGTCCGGGGCCTGGCCGAGGTCGGCGATAAAGCCCTGGCGACCGAACAGTTCGGTTTTGACCAAATTATCGGGCAGGTTACCGGACTCGACCGCTTTGAGAGCGGCTTCAGCGGCGGCCACGGCTTTTTGCTGGGCCTCGCCGCTGCTCAGGGTTTCAACCACCCGCTCGCGCACGTCTTTAAGCTCGGCAATGTGCTCGGGGGCAACCTCGGTAACTTCAGCCAGCACATAGCCGCTCTGCACGCGCAGGGTGCGGTCCACGGGGGTGTTGGCGGGCACAGCAAAAAGGATATCAAGGTCACTGTCCTGCACGCCGAGCACGCCACGGGCTTCCTGACGGCTGAAATTTTCGGCGGTGCGCACATCAAGGCTGAGCTCTTTGCCTATTTCAGCAATGGAAATGCCTTCCAGAAGGCGGTCACCGGCCACGCCGAGGGCTTCCTGCATTTTGCCGGAGGCTTCGTCTTGAGCCAGAGTAAGTTTGATTTCGTCGTGCACTTCGGCCAGGGAGCGAATGCGGCTTTCCTCGCGCGCATCGGCTCTGATGATGTGATAGCCGAAGGGAGTGAGCACCGGATTGCTGATTTCGCCCACTTTAAGCGCAAAGACGGCGTCTTCAAATTCTTTGATCATCTCGCCCCGGCTGACCCAGCCCATTTCTCCGCCATTGGCGGCGCTGGCATCGTCGGAGTATTTGCGGGCCAGGGCGCCGAAATCACCGGTTTGGGCCTCGCCGTAGATTTTAAGCGCTTCGGTCTGGGCAGCGTCACGTTCTTCCTGGCTGGCGGATTCGGGCACCAGAACCATGATATGGCTGACTTTGACGCGCTCGGGCTGCTGGAAATATTCCCTGGAGTTTTTGTCGTAGTATTCCTTGATGGCCTCTTCGGCAACCGGAATATTCGCGGCCAGGGTTTCGGGCGAAAGCAGCAGGTAGTTTACGCTGATGCGCTTGGGTTCGCGGAACTGTTCCTTGTTGGTTTCGTAATAGGTGAGGACTTCGTCTTCGCTGGGGGTAATTTCAGCCAGGAATTTCTGGCTGTCAAACAAGGCGTACTCCACGTTGCGCTGCTCGCCGCCGAAGAGGTAAAGGTCTTTGGACTCAGCCGGGGTGGCAAAGGCCGTGGACATGACGTAGGCCTGCAAGCGAGTGAGGGTGAGCATTTCCACAACGGTATTTTCCCACTTGCCCACGGGCTGGGAGGCCTCCTGGAAGCGTTGCAGGTAAAGCTCTTTGTCGAACTGCCCTTGATCGTTCTGGAAAGCCGGGTCCTGGCTGACGAAGCCGAGGAGTTCCTCGGGGGTGGCGCCCAGTTGCAGGCGGCGGGCTTCCTGGAGCAGCAGTTTATTGGTGATCAGCTCCTGGAGCACGATCTGCTTTACCTGGGGAGCCATTTCCGGAGGCAGATTGCCGCGGCCCTGCGTGAGCTGGAGAATGCGATTTTCGTAGCGGTCGCTAAATTCCATGATGGTAAGCTGCTCATCATTGACCAGGGCGATGGTGGTCTGCGGCGTGGTGTCCAGAGTGGTTACGCCCCAGAAAATAAAAACAATGATAATGACGGCGAAAATCAGTTTTACTATCCAGGATTGCGCGTTGCGGCGGATAACGTCCAGCATGTGTGGTCCTCGTGTTTGTCCGGTGCGGGCTGCGGCCCCTTCCGGCTATTTGGTTTTCGTATAGTTCAACAGCCCGCCCTGCCGGACAATGTCCAGTTCCACAGCGGACAAATCGTTTTTAACCTTAACTTCAGTGTTGCCGTTGACCTTGAGGCCAACCGTGTTGCCGGGGGCAAGCTCACTTGTGTCCAGCTCGATTTTGACGCCTTGCGCCAGCTGGTCGTAGCCGGCGGCATCGGCGAAAAGCAACGGCAGGATACCCACATTGATGAGGTTGGTGCGGTGGATGCGGGCAAAGGACTTGACGATGACCGCACGCACGCCCAGATGCAGCGGACCCAGGGCCGCATGTTCACGGCTGGAGCCCTGCCCGTAGTTTTCACCGCCGACGATCACGCCCACAGGAACAGCGGCGGCGCGGTCGGCAAAACCGGCATCCACTTTGGAAAAGACATGGCGGGAAATGGCCGGAATATTGGAGCGCAAAGCACTGACGTCGGCCCCGCCGGGCACGATGTGGTCTGTGGTGATATTGTCGCCGGTGCGAATGACCACTTCGGCGCGCAAATCTTCGGGCAGCGGGGCAAACGGCTTGAGAGCCACAATGTTGGGGCCGCGCTGCACTTCCACCCGGCTGCCGTCGGCATCAGGGAAAATGAACAGATGCCGGATGGAGGGCACATGCTTGGGGAAACCGCCGAACTTGGGCGCATCGCCCCAGGTGGCCGGGTCGGTGAATTTACCGGCCAGGGCAGCCTGGGCGGCCACCAGCGGACTGACCAGATAAACCTGGGCATCCTGTGTGCCGCTGCGGCCTTCAAAATTGCGGTTAAACGTGCGCACGCTGACCCCGCCGGAAACGGGCGAACCGCCCATGCCGATGCACGGTCCGCAAGAGCATTCGAGCACGCGGGCGCCGGATTGGTAAAGATCGACCAACTCGCCGGATTCGGCCAGCATGGTCAGCACCTGCTTGGAACCGGGGGAAATGAGCACATCGGTATCCGTGGCCGTACGCTTATCCTTAAGCACCTGGGTGACCAGAGCAAGGTCGGAATAGGACGAGTTGGTGCAGGAACCGATGCAGACCTGATCCACCTTGAGACCGGCCAATTCAGCCACGGGCTTGACCAGATCGGGCATATGCGGGCAGGCGGCCAGGGGCTCCAGTTCGGACAGGTTGACTTCGATTTCCTCATCATAAACGGCATCGGGGTCGGCGCCCAGGGGCTGCCAGTCGGCTTCGCGGCCCATGATGCGGAAAAACTCGCGGGTGATCTCGTCGGAGGGGAACAGCGAAGTGGTCGCGCCCAATTCAGCGCCCATATTGGTGATGGTGCCGCGCTCGGGCACGCTTAGGGCGGCCACGCCGGGGCCGGTATACTCCAGCACCTTGCCCACGCCGCCCTTGACTGAAAGGCGACCGAGGATATGCAAAATCACGTCTTTGGCCGTGGCCCAGCCCTGGAGACGCCCGGTCAGGCGCACACCGATAACTTTGGGCATATTCAGGCCGTAGGGTTCACCGGCCATGGCCAGGGCCACGGACAGGCCGCCCGCGCCTATGGCTAAAGCCCCAACGCCCCCGGCTGTGGGGGTGTGGCTATCTGCGCCGAGCAGGGTC
>CAZNBK010000258.1:0-3713 GCA_964571105.1 uncultured Desulfovibrionaceae bacterium | reverse complement strand
ATCGAACAGGTTATGCGCCTGCTCAATGATGTGGATTCGCTTATCCATAAAGCCCAGGGCCTGGCCCGCTGGGCAACACAGGCCGGAGACGAAGATCTGCGCCTGCTCTACTCCGGCTGGCTGGCAGGTTTTGGACTGACCCAGGGCTAGGCAGGGGCAGGCGGGGTGCAGGGGATCATCCCCTGCACCCCGCAGGGCTAAGCCCTGCACCCTCATTAGGGAGTGGTACGCTTTGCTTAGCGCATCAGGAAGCGGCCTACGGACTTTGAGCGAAAGATGGAATGACGGGGTGAGGCACCGCCAGGATGGCGGTTACCGCGTAGCGGGAGAGAGCAAAAATCACATTTTTTGCGAACGACCCTCGAGTGTCCGCCAGGACGGCGGACCGAGAGGTATACGATAAAGTCATGCGGTGGCCCCGCAGGGGGAGCAAGCGGAAACCACGCTTTCCGCGCAGCGACCCTCGAATCCGGCACAGGACGTGCCGGTGAGAGGTATGCGATAAAATCCCGAGAGGTATATTATAAGGTCCCAAAACACTTGCCTTTTTCGGACAATACCGTAAATAAAAACTTATGTTTGGATTACCTGATTACTCAATATGGTTGATTGTGGCTGCGGCCCTGGCCGGTTTGGAAATGCTTACCGGTACCTTTTATATCCTGCTCATGGCCATTGCCGCCCTGGCTGCCTGCCTGGGCGCGCTGCTCGACCAGGATCTGACCGGCCAGTTGCTGATTTTCGGTGTTTTTGCCCTGGTGGAAACGGTTGTGTTCACGGTTTACCGCCGCAAAAAAACACCGACGCAGATTCAGAGCATGCTCGATGTGGGAAATCCCACGGTCTTCCAGGAAATAGCACCGGACGGCCTGTGGATTGTCCGTTATCGCGGGGCAAACTGGCAGGCCAGACCGGCCAGCGAAAAAACCGACCCCAAAGGCGCTCTGGTTATTGCGAGCACCCTCGGCAATATTCTGATCGTGGACAATCCGGCTCCGGAAAGCCCGAACCTAAACCCGTAGCCCCGGCCTTCCGCCCGGCTCATCTTAACATTTAAGCACAGGAGATTACCGCCGTGCCCCTTAACCTCGAACCCCTGATCCCAACCATTGTCTTTGTGTTCGTGGCCCTCATTTTTATTGCCAGGGCCCTGAAAGTTGTGCCGCAGCAGCACGCCTACGTGGTCGAACGCCTGGGCAAATTTAGCCGGGTGCTGGAACCGGGCCTGCGGGTGCTCATTCCGTTTATTGACCACATCCGCTACCGCCATCTGCTCAAAGAAATCCCCCTGGACGTGCCCAGCCAGATCTGTATTACCCGCGACAACACCCAGCTCCAGGTGGACGGCATCATCTACTTCCAGGTCACCGACCCCTATGCGGCCTCATACGGCTCCAGCGATTATGTGCTGGCCATCACCCAATTGGCCCAGACCACGCTGCGCTCGGTCATCGGTAAAATGGAACTGGACACCACCTTTGAAGAGCGCGACTCCATCAACGCCCATGTGGTTGCGGCCCTGGACGAAGCAGCCACCAACTGGGGGGTTAAAGTCCTGCGCTATGAAATCAAAGACCTGACTCCGCCCCGCGAAATCCTCCAGTCCATGCAGCGCCAGATTACCGCCGAGCGGGAAAAACGCGCCCGCATTGCCGAATCCGAAGGCCGCATGCAGGAAGAAATCAACCTGGCCATGGGCGAACGGCAAGCGGCAATCAATCAATCGGAAGGCGAACGCCAGGCCGCCATTAACCGCGCCGAAGGCGAAGCCGCCGCCGTGCGCCTGGTGGCCGACGCCAATGCCGAGGCCATTTCCCGCATTGCCGCCGCCGTCAGCACCCAAGGCGGCATGGAGGCGGTCAATCTTAAAGTGGCCGAGCGCTATGTGGAAGCGTTCTCCAATGTGGCCAAGCAGGGCAACACCCTGATTCTGCCCGGCAACCTGGCTGATATGGGCGGCCTGGTGGGCACGGCCATGAGCATTATCAAGCAGCAGATAAAGTAAAATCGGATAACAGGCGTCGTTGGCGGCCAAGGGACAGCCCCCTGCTGAAAAGCAGGCGCTGCCGCCTTTGTTTTACGCTTACGAAAAAATCAACTGACGCCGCAGGCCACGCAGGCCGCGAATAACCGGAGCGGGCAAAACACCGGCACAGGAGCGAAAGATGGCGGTCAAAAGACTGAAGTACTGCGTTAATGGCGACTGGATGGAATCCGCATCCGGCAAGTATACGCCGGTAATGAACCCCAGCACCGGCGAGCAGATAGCGGAAGCGCCGGTGTGCAGCAAAGAAGAAGTCAATGCTGCGGTGGCCGCAGCCAAGGCCGCTTTCCCCGAATGGTCCGCCAAGCCCATTGCGGTCAGAACCCAGGTGATTTTCAAGTTCAGGGAGCTGGTCAACGAGCATTTCGACGAACTCTCGGTTTTGCTTGCCACCGAAATGGGCAAAGCCCTCGGCGAAGCCAAAGGCGACGTGGCCAAAGTTGTGGAAGCCTGCGAGGTGGCCGTGGCCGCGCCCCTGGAAATTCAGGGGCACTCCATGCTGGAGGCCACCCGGGCGCATGACATCAACTTATACCGCGAGCCGGTGGGTGTTTTCCTGGGCATTGCCCCATACAACTTTCCGGCCATGATTCCGTTCGGCTGGTTCATCCCCCTGTGCATCACCGCCGGCAACTGCATGGTGCTCAAAGCGGCCAGCCTGGTGCCCCAAACCGGAATGCGCCTGCTTGAACTGCTCTATGCTGCCGGGCTGCCCAAAGGCGTGGTCAACCTGATCACCTGCAGCCGCAACGAAGTCACCGACTTGCTGGCCCATCCCGACATCAGAGGGGTTAGCTTTGTCGGCTCCACCTCTGTGGGCCTCAAGATTTACTCCACCGCCGCAGCCAACGGCAAACGCGTGCAATGCCTCACCGAAGCAAAAAACCACGCCCTGATTCTTGAAGACGCGCCCCTGGAATGGACCGCCCGCCGGGTCATCAACTCGGCCTACGGCTGCGCCGGGCAACGCTGCATGGCCCTGCCCGTTGTTGTCGTGCAGGAGTCGGTGGCCGACGAGTTTGTGCAGATCATAAAGAAGCTGGCCCAGGAGCTGGTTATCGGACCCGCTTATGAGCCCGCTTCCCAGCTCGGCCCGGTTATCAGCCAGAGCCACAAAGAGTCGGTGGAACGCTGGATCGACAAAGGCGTTGCCGAAGGGGCCACGCTGCTGCTTGACGGCAGAAACTGCAAGCCCGAAAACTATGAGAATGGATATTATGTCGGCCCCACCATCTTTGACCGGGTAACCGAAAGCATGTCCATCGGCAGCCAGGAGATATTCGGGCCGGTCCTGTGCGTGAAGCGCTGCAAGGATTTTGAGGAAGGTCTGGCGATCATGAACGCCAATCCCTTTGCCAACGGTTCCGCCATCTTCACCAACTCCGGCCATTATGCCAGGGAATTCGCCCTGCGCACCCATGGCGGCATGGTCGGCGTTAACGTGGGCATACCCGTGCCCCTGGCCTTCTTCCCCTTCTCCGGGCACAAGCAGTCCTTCTTCGGCGATCTGCATTGCCTTGGCCGCGACGGACTGCGCTTCTATACGCAGACCAAAACCGTGACCACCAAATGGGTCTCCCCCAGCGAATCGCAACAGGCCCGGGTGAGCACCTGGGAAGGAACGATTAACCGCGAACTTTAGCAGGGCTAAGCCCTGCACCCTCATTAG
>CAZNBK010000257.1:2091-3742 GCA_964571105.1 uncultured Desulfovibrionaceae bacterium | reverse complement strand
GCCCCTGATTCTCCCGGTCTTTTTTTTATTCTGCTGGGAAATTATGGCCCGGCAAATGGCCAACCCCACCGTGTTGCCCACCACAGGAGAAGTGCTGGCTGTTTTGGCGCACCCCCTGTCCGACCTGGTTGCCCTGGGCTCCTTGCTCTCAAATATGACCATCAGCCTGGCCAGGGTTTTGTCCGGCTTTGCCATGTCCCTGCTTGTGGGGGTGCCTTTGGGAATACTCATGGGCTACAGCCTGCTTGCGGACAGACTTTTTGTAGGCATTATCGCGCTGCTGCGCTCCATTCCGCCCCTGGCCTGGGTGCCCCTGGTGCTGGCCTGGTGCGGCATGGCCAGCCTGGGCAGCCTTTTTGACGTGCAGGTGGGGCCGTTCTACAGTTTCACCAACAACATCAAAATATCCATGATCTGCATAATCTTCATCGGCGGCGTTTACCCGATACTTACCAGCGCCATGCACGGTGTGCGCCAGGTGCCCACTGCGTTGCTGGAAGCATCGCTGGTGCTGGGCGCTTCCAAAAGAGACCTGTTCTGCAAGGTGCTGCTGCCCGCATCCACGCCCAACATCGTCAACGGCATGCGCATAGGGCTGGGCACGTGCTGGACCTGTCTGGTTTCTGCGGAAATGCTGCCCGGCAGCCCTTCCGGCCTGGGTTTTCTCATCACCCACGCCTATTCCCTGGGGCGCACGGATGTGGTGGTTACCGGCATGGTTTGCATCGGAGTCACCGGAGCGGCCCTGGATTGGATTTTTAGAATCGTGGAGGAGCGTAAATTCGCATGGAAAAGATTGGCTCGTTAAATACCGTTATCCAGGCGCAAGCTATCTCGAAAAGCTTTACCGTGGGCGGCGGCCTGACCGTGCAGGCTCTGGACAAAGTCTCCCTGGATATCGGCGAGAACAATTTCATTTGCCTGCTCGGCCCTTCCGGCTGCGGCAAATCCACCCTTTTGCGCATCATCGCCGGCCTGGAAAAAAGCAGTGATGGTACTGTTCTTTACCGGGGCGGCGAGCAGTCGCGCCCCCGCCGGGAAATCGGCGTCATTTTCCAGGAATATTCGCTGTTTCCCTGGCGCAATGTCATTGATAACGTGACCTTTGGCCTGGAACTGGCCGGACTGCGGGAGGGCAAACGGCGCGAACAGGGCAAATATTATCTGGATATGGTTGGACTGGCCAAATATGAGCGCGCTTACCCCAACGAACTTTCCGGGGGCATGCGTCAACGGGTGGCCATTGCCAGGGCGCTGGTCAACCAGCCCGATGTCCTGCTCATGGATGAGCCCTTCGGCGCGCTGGATGCCTATACTCGCATCCGTCTGCAAAAAAACTTGCTGGATATTTGGGAAAAAGACAAAAAAACCGTGCTCTTTGTTACGCACAGCGTGGACGAGGCGGTATTCCTGGCCGATAGAATCGTGGTTATGTCCAGCAACCCCGGACGCATTCTCACCGAAAGAATCTTAGACCTGCCCCGCCCCCGCTCGCGGGACAACCCCGCCTATGCGGCTCTGGTGGCGGATATCCTGAATCTGCTGGAACAGGAAACCAACGATGACTAAAGCGCTTTAACTTTAAAAAAGTGTAACTGCCTGCCAGGTTTTGCCGATACACCCGGACCGCCCGCGCTCAAGCTCCCTCCTG
>CAZNBK010000257.1:0-1991 GCA_964571105.1 uncultured Desulfovibrionaceae bacterium | reverse complement strand
CGCAAAGATCCGGGCCAGGTCACGGCGGGAATTGTTCAGCTTTGATATGAGATGGCTTCTATTGAACAAACCCCATTTCGCGCAGCAGACTAACCGGGCTTTCCTGCAGGATTTCGGCAATCCGGCAAAACTCGGTGACGTCCAGGCGGCGCTCCCCGCTCTCATATTCGGAAACAAACGATAACGGCTTGTTCATCTGCGCGGCGACTTCTTTTTGCGTGAACTGACGCCGCTTTCTTACGCAGATGAGCACATCCAGAAACATGATGTAATCTTTGCTGAAACTGTCTTGCACGACCTGACCCGGCTTCCCACACCCCGGTTGGTCATAAACGTCTCCCACAAAGTTCTGAAAATATAGTAATGACAAAATTGACACCGAGCAAGCCCGCCGAAAATGAGCGGCCTGCCTAAGTTATATGACCCTGCCATTACCCTATGGAAAATTTGCATCGCCACGCGTTCGGCAAAAGACGGACGCTTTTTTTTCATATAGAACAAAAGCTGGTTACCTGTTGCTGCACAGCGCGCCGCAGAGCTTCCGCAACCCAAGCATTAAGGTTTTTCCCGGGTGTCGCCACCTGCAGAGCAACTCTCTGATGAAGCGCCGGAGCAAGGCGCACATTGAATCGTCCGGAATACGACTTCTCTGGAGTTTTATCTTTAAGAGCGCAAAACCTCAAGGTAATCCTCAACAGAGTCCGAGAGGGCCTGCTTTAGATCATCAATAGAACGGCCCTGAAAGGTAATTACGTCCGAGAGGTTCACGACCTCACCGTGGAAAATATCGGCTTCCGGGTCATATTCAAACACGCCGCGATAGCCCTTATATGTCTCATCATGCTCATGGTTTCACCTCCGCATTTTCGAGAAATCTGCGAACATATTTTATAGCCCCCTTATCTGTGGTCGGTTGCTAGTGCGACCTATGAAAAATAGCAAACATTCCATTCAGTTCAACTCGGACAAGCGATCCGCGCCCCTCGCTAATTTCACCGCCGCAAACCGGTGAATGACATATGGAACCAGGAAGCAAGCAGGCGATGAAAGAACGGCTTCAGATGTGCAAAAATAATCCGGGCCAACTCAAAGACGACCCGGATTGTATTAATGCCTTTGCGGCTCAACGTAAGATATTTACCAATAAGTCGTCTCCGGCGAGCTGACCTCACATTATTTATAAGAACGAAGGTAGCCATATCCACCTTTTGCTATTCAAAACACTCTTTGCTTCAGAAGGAATAAATGCTATAATTTAGCAAGTTTATAACCAACTGAAATAAAAAACTATTATGACATTTTCATCTTTGGAAATATGTGCTGGAGCTGGCGGTCAAGCCTTGGGGCTTGAGCAAGCAGGCTTTGCTCACTCTGCCCTTGTCGAAATTGATTCTCATGCTTGCCAAACACTCAGGCTTAACCGCCCAGAGTGGAATATAATCGAAGGTGATATCACTTCGTTTTCAGGCAAACCTTATTTTGGGTTAGATCTTGTTGCCGGCGGGGTTCCTTGTCCGCCTTTTTCTCGCGCAGGGAAGCAGCTGGGGAACAAGGATGAACGCGATCTCTTCCCTGAAGCCATCCGCTTAGTTGATGAAATACGCCCCAAAGCTGTTATGCTTGAAAATGTTCGTGGCTTATTAGATACCGTATTTGACACCTACCGCACCAAGATTCAAAAAGATCTAAAAAAACTCGGATACGTGGCCGAATGGAGACTGCTCAACGCAAGCGACTTTGGCGTTTCCCAGCTACGCCCCAGAGTCGTTTTCGTTGCCATACGAAAGAATTTATTTTCTGAATTTTCTTGGCCTGCACCATTTGAGTATTCTCCTCCAACAGTTGGAGAATGTTTGCATGATTTGATGAAAGCCAGAGGCTGGCGGCTTGCCACAAGGTGGAAAGAAATCGCTTGCGACATAGCCCCCACCCTCGTTGGGGGGAGTAAAAAGCATGGCGGCCCTGATCTTGGCCCAACTCGCGCAAAAAAA
>CAZNBK010000256.1:0-3755 GCA_964571105.1 uncultured Desulfovibrionaceae bacterium | reverse complement strand
GTTTTTTCTTCAATCTCATAGATGCGGGGAAGATCAAAGGAGGCCTTGTGCCTGATTTGCGCGATGTTTTCAGCGTCAATGACGCCGAGACTATGCCAGGCCTCGCACACGGCCAGTTCCACCTCCAGCCAGGTTTGAAAACGGCTTTCATCGGTCCAGAGTTTGCCCATTTCCGGGCGGGTATAACGCTCAATCATGAGATACTCATCCTCTTACATTTGCGCCTGGAACGCTTTACGCTTGAGATTGTCGTAACGGGGAGTAAATCTTCTGCCGCAGGCGGCATGAAGCAACGTGCCATGCCGCCCGCAGCATTTATTTGTTGGTTTTTTTTAAATGTTAAATGCTCGAATGCCGGTATATCGTTTTTACTGGTCGTGTTGCAAGAAAGGCATACCGGGCATATGCAATGGCGGCCTGAACATGAGGTTCAGGCCGCCGGGCAAATGGCATTATTCTGCTGTGGGTGCGGCTGGGGCCTCGGCCTTGCTTGTCTGAGGCCGTTCCTTTTTTTCAGGCAGCCCTGAGGGCGGCGCAGCGGCTTCCGCGTCTCGGCTCTGTGGCTCGGGCTTGCTCCGGTTACCGTATTCGGTGGCGTACCAGCCGCTGCCTTTGAGGATAAAGCTGGTTTGGGAAATCATACGTTTGCCCTCACCGTTACAATGCGGGCAAGGGTAGGTGTCCACGTCAAATTCCTTCAGCCACTCCTCAAACACTCTGTCGCAGGCAGCACAGCGGTATTCATAGATAGGCATGGGAGAACCTCAAACCTGGTAATCAGATAAAAAACTAAGCCTTGGCGGCCTTGGCCTCGCGGATGCGTTCTTTGATGCGCTTGGCGCGGCGGCGGCGGCGACGGTCAATTTCCTTGGTGCGTTCAATTTTCTTCTGAGCCATATCGCTCTCCTTAAATAATATAGTGAATAATAATAGTTTTCGTTGTCTCGCTTACCTGATACAGGGCGAGATGTAAAGGTTTAGCGCATATTAACAATGCCCTGATCAGCTGGAGAAATAGTCGTAAAAACCACTGACATTGGCTTTGATTTCCAGCAGCACATGCTCAAAACCGTGCTTGGCCAACGCCTTGGTAAGGGCTTCACGCTTCACTTCCACAAGATCAGCCTCTGTGCCGGACACCTGGAGGCGCGGCTCGGCAGGATCCCAGCGCAGCCGGAAGTCGGTAAACCCCAGATCTTCCACAGCATCTTCGGCAGCGGCTACTCTGTCCAGCACTTCCAGAGTAGGCGGGGTATCATAAGGAAAGCGGGTCAGCAAACAGGGCCGGTTGGGCTGATGGGGCCAGTCCAGGCCTTCTTCCGCAGCCAACACCTTGATCATGGGTTTGTTCAGTCCGGCTTCGGCCAGCGGCGAGAGCACATCCATTTCTTGCAGGGCCTGTCGACCGGGGCGGTATTCGCGGACATCGGAAGCGTTGCTGCCGTCCATGAGCAAACGCCCGCCGGAGGCTGCCTTTATGGCCGTGAACATGGCCAGCTTGCAATGATAACAGCGGTCGCGGCCATTGGCGGCAATGCCCGGTATGGCCAGAGGGTCGAAGGGGATAAGCACATGCGGCTGGTCGCGCTCTTTAAGCCAGCGCAAGGCGTCTTCGCTTTCCCGCTTGCGCATGTGCAAACCGGTCACATGAATGGCCAGGACGTCTTTTTCCATTTTGGTCAGGATGTGCAGCAGAAAACGGCTGTCCAGGCCGCCGGAAAAGGCCAGGGCCGTGGGGGGCAACGCCTGGATTATCTGGCGCAGCCCATAGAGCCCTGCCTGGCAGGTTTCCCGGTTGGGGGCGATGGAGCCGTCATTATTTATGGAAATGCACATCGGTTGGCCCGCTTTATATTATTCCGCCGGAATGGTTTCCTGCGGCTCGGTGAGCAAAAATTCACCGGCTTCAATCCAGGATTTTAATTTTTCCGCAACTTCCCTGGACATCCGATAACTGGTCAGGGGCACGCATTCCACCTGGTTGCCCAGCACTTCAATCTCGCCGCCCAGCAGTTCTTCATAGCTGACGTGCTTGATGATGCGCGGGTTGCCGTTGGGGTAGTCATGGTCATAATCGCGCACGGGCATGAGGATGTCGCTGTTGGCGACTCCGCAGAACCAGGCCATGTCCTCATCCAGAATGGGGATGGGAATGCCCACGCCCACAGCCAGGGACACGCCGTAGCCGACCAGGCTCAACCCTCGCAAATATCGGGTGTCCATACCTTTCAGGTCGCCCTTGAGCATGAGCGTGCCGGCGGGGGTCAGCGGCAGACCGCGCTCGGTGCGTTTGGGGGCCGGGTTGTGCTGCGTGCCCGCTCCAAGCACCCAGCCGATGCCGCCGCCCAGGAAAATTTTACTGCCCAGGCCGATGGTCCGGAAATACGGGTCGTTGAACAGCGGGGACAGACAACCGGCTGTGGCGAAGTTGGCGTTGCGCAGCTTGGATTTGAGCGGTCCCATATAAGTGTACAGGGGTTTATCGCCCTGGTTCACGGCCACGTTATAGTTCTGGTAGCAGTTGCGCGGGTTTAATAATTGAGCAAAGGGCAACTGCGCCAGGGTGATATCCCGTTCCAGAGACAGCCGGGGATAGCAATCGGTGCCGTAGCTCCAGGCCCGCAGGCGTACGGTGCGTCCGGCTGCCAGGTCTTCAATAACGTGCCCGCCGCCGTATTTGAATTGGCCGGGGTAAACCTTGTTCAAGGGGTCGTCCACGGACGCCTCGGTGGCGCCGAGGTAACCGTCGGCAGCGGCCACTCCGCCGTAAGCCTCGACATTGTTCAGCCAGATTTTGGCTGCGCGCATGGTCGGCGGTTCGGGCTGGCCGATATTGAAGAGCAGGCCGGAAGAGCACATGGGGGAGAAAGTGCCGGTGGTGACCACGTCGATTTCTTTGGCGGCTTTTTCTTTGCCCATGGCGGCCACGGCCTCGGTCATTTCTTCGGCGGTGACCACCACGGCCTTGCCGGCCTTGATGCGTTCATTGATTTCAGCAATGGTTTTTTTTACTTTGGACATGATCCCTCACATAAAATCTTTTCGGCAGAGCTTGTGGCTCGGGAGCGAATCCCATCCGGCGTCCTAAGACGCTTCGGGCATAAATTCCGAAGCAGCGGAAGCGCGAATTCTTGTCGGCCAGCAGTTTTTTACAAATTGCCGGGGGAAAAGGCAAGCAAAGTCCACAAACCCTCAGTTGCGGTTGCGCTGATATTTATTCACCGCGTTGGTGTGGTCTTTCAGGTTGGTGCTGAAGACGTGCGCGCCGCCTGGGCTAGTAGCCACAAAATATAAAAATTTGTGTTCTTCCGGGTGCACTGCCGCAAACAGGGCGTGATAGCCCGGCGAGCAAATGGGCCCGGGCGGCAGGCCGGGGTGTTTATAAGTGTTGTACGGGTTCTTGTCATCTTCCAGATCGCGCCGCCGGATATTGCCGTTGAAACTCTCGCCCAGGCCGTAAATAATCGTCGGGTCGCACTGCATAAGCATGCCCAGGTCCATGCGGTTGGTAAATACACCGGCCACCCGGGCCCGCTCCTCGGCCAGGATCTTCTCGACCATGTCCCGGTTCTCCGTGAAGAACTGCTCCATGTCGGGATCCTCGTACTGCTTGCCGCTGTCTCCTTTGTCTCCTTCTGGGATGACGATGCTGGAGCGTTCGCTTGGAGAGACATACATCAAAAGCTTTTGTTCAATGACTTTTGGCGCTTGGCCTTCCAAGATCGAAAGGATGCCTTCAATCATGACTTCGCGGA
>CAZNBK010000255.1:3526-3759 GCA_964571105.1 uncultured Desulfovibrionaceae bacterium | reverse complement strand
CTTAGCTGAGGTTTATTTAAGGAGCTTATATGTCCATTCGCAATAAATTGCTCATCGTCTATATTGCCACCATTGCCATTGCCGTTGCTGCGGTCGCCGTGGTTGTTTCCATACGGGTCAATGACATTTCCGCCGACAACTTTGAAAACGTCGCCGTTGGGCAATTGCAGCGCATTGATGAAGAGCTGACCCTGTTCATCCAGGGCGCCAAAGACAGTGCCGAATATCTGGCC
>CAZNBK010000255.1:0-3516 GCA_964571105.1 uncultured Desulfovibrionaceae bacterium | reverse complement strand
TGGATATTATTCGCAACGGCATGGGCAAATACTCAAGTTTTGTGGACCGCGCCGAGTCTACCACCATGCTGCGGGCAGACTTCATGCCCAGGGAAGTGCCGGTTTTTGATGAACTGGACAAGATGAGCGCCAGCCACAAATCATACGGCTTGATTTTCATCGGCATGGAAGACGGCGGCATCATTGAAGCCCCGGAAGGCGACGTTTTCGGAGCGCACTACGACCCCCGCAAACGCCCCTGGTACACCGAGGCCGTGGCTAATCCGGACAAGTTCAACGTCAGTAACCCCTACCAGTCCACATCCGGCGAGTTGGTCACCAGTGTTACCTGCAAAATATTCGACCGCGCCAATAAATTTGCCGGGGTTCTGGCCATTGACTTCGGCCTGGCCAGTCTGACCAAATATCTCGACTCAATCACCATCGGAGAAACCGGTTATGTGGTTGTGCTCGACAGCCAGGGCACCATTCTTTCCGACAAAAAGCACAAGGAATATTTCTTCAAACCGGCCGGTGAAACCGGAGTTCCCATTTACACCACTATTTTTGAATCCGACGACGCCATTTTCACCACCGACCTTGCTGGCGTCACCTACCGGGTGGCGGTGTACACCTCACCTTCCTTAAACTGGAAAGTGGCCGTGCTTGTAGAAAACGACGAAGTGCAGGCCAACGCCCGCGACATGGTTTACACCGTGGCCCTGCTCGGCCTGTTGATTACTGTCCTGCTCATCGCGGTTATTTTCTTTGTGGCCAAATCCATTGTCCGGCCAGTGGAAACACTGGCCCAGGCCTCGGAAGAGATCGCCAGTGGTGATTTTTCAGCCCTACCCGAAGACGGACGCCACTTTAAAGGTGAAATGGCCAAACTTTACCATGGCCTGTCCATCATGGTCCGCAACCTTAAAGAACTCATTGAAACCTCACGGGCCAAAACAGAAGAAGCCGAGCGTCAGAGCCAGAACGCCCAGGATGCCCTGGCCCGGGTTGAACAGGCCAAGAAGGAGGCCGATCTGGCCCGCCGCGAAGGCGTGATCCAGGCGGCTGAACGTCTGAATTCCATGGTCCTGAGCATTGTGGATATTACCAACAGCCTCACGGACGATTTGAGCGAAATTCATGTGGACGGCGAAAAGCAGCAAGAAAAGACCGCCCTGGCCCAAAACGCCATTGAGCGCATGAATGACGGCATCCACAGCATCACGCACAGCGTGGAAACCGCCATAGACAAGGTCAACAGCGCAGCCCAGGAAGCCGACAGCGGCAGTCGGGTGGTGGACAATGTCACGGCCAGCATCAGTGAAGTGAACGGCTACGCCGAAACCATGAGCCAGAGCCTGGATGAACTGGACAAACTGGCCGTGGGCATCAGCGATATCATGACCATGATTTCCGATATCGCCGACCAGACCAACCTGCTGGCCCTGAACGCAGCCATTGAAGCGGCCCGGGCCGGTGAAGCCGGACGCGGTTTCGCCGTGGTGGCCGATGAAGTGCGCAAACTGGCTGAAAAAACCATGACCGCCACCAAGCAGGTAGGCGATGCGGTTTCCGCCATGCAGTCCGGAGCCGGGGCCTCGGTCAGCAACATGCAGAAAGTGACCGAAGCCGCGCACCGGGCCAATGAGCTGACCGGACACTCCGGTGAAGCCCTGTTGCGCATATCCGGCATTGTCAGTGAAACCGTGCAGGAAGTGCTGGCCATCGGCCAGGCCACCACAGAACAATCGGCCACCACCGAGCTGGTTACTACCAACACCATGGAAATCAAGCACCTGGCCGATGACATGGCTGGAGCGCTTAACCGGGCCAACGACGCTGTGCTCAAGCTTTCGGAGCTGGCCGAACAATTGAAAAACTTCATCCACACCATGCGCTCAGACCAGGTTTAACCCATGCCCAAACCGGAAATCGCGGTCTTTTTTACCGGCGGCACCATCGGCATGGATAGCGCCGCCAACGGACACGGAGCAGCGCCCGGGAACAATTCCGGGCGCTTGTTCGCAGGCATGGACCAGCCTGCCCACAGCCTGAAAATCACTCCCATAGCTTGGGCGGACCTGCCCAGCCCGCACGTCACCCCCGAAGTCATGCTCCGGCTGGCCGAAGATATTGACGAAAAGTTATCCTGCCCCCAGACCCTGGGCGCAGTGGTGCTGCACGGCACAGACCTCATGGCCGAAACCGCCTTTTTTTTGGATGTGGCCCTGTCCAGCCCCAAGCCCGTGGTTGTTACCGGGAGCATGCGCAGCCTTTCGGAAACCGGATACGATGGCCTGCGCAATCTGGAAGATGCCCTAGCCTTGTGCCGGGCAGCCGGACAAGAGCGAGGAGTGCTGGCGCTCATGGCCGGATTTGCCTATGCAGCCGCCGATGTCATCAAAGCTGATTCCACCTCGCTCACGCCGCTGTTATCACAAAACCTCGGCCCAATCGGACGGATCGTCGAAGGGCAGGCAATTTTTTACCGACAGCCTCGCCGACCCGACATTGCCAGGCAATTGATCAAGCGTCCGCTTGCCGGTCTGGCTGAACAGGTTGAAATACTGAAATGCTGGCCGGGCATGAGCAATACCTGGCTTGAGCTGATGCTGGAACACGGCCTGGCGGGCCTGGTGCTGGAAGGGTTTGGAGCCGGAAATGTGCCCCCGCTGCTCCTGGACGGATTGAACAAAGCCCTGGCCGGAAATATCCCGGTAATACTGACCACGCGCTGCCCGCACAGCGGCGTGCACCCGCTGTATGCTTACCCCGGCGGCGGGGCGCAACTGCTGGAACTGGGCGTAATAAACGGTCGCGCCCTTACCTCCGACAAAGCCGCCTTGCTGCTGAAAATAGCCCTGGCCAACGGCTGCGGGAAAGCTGAAATTCGCACGCTCTGCGATCTCTACGGGGGCGTAAACTAAAATGCTATAATTGGCTCCAGGGCTCAGCCCTGGCGGCTCCGGAGCATTCTCCCAATTATAGTTTCAAGGTTAAAATGCTTTAGCGCTCGTAAATATTTCCGCCGTATATATCAGCCGCCACAATGGCCGGAAAATCCTCTACTTCCAAACGAGCCAGAGCTTCCGGGCCAAGATCGGCGTAAGCCAGCACCTGGTATGATTTTATGGCGGCAGCCAGCAGAGCGCCGGCCCCGCCCGTGGCCGCGAAATACACCGCCGAATATGCTTTTATTGCTTCCAGCACTTCCGGAGAACGGCGGCCCTTGGCGATCATTCCAGCCAAACCCAGCTCCAGCAGGGGGATAGTGTATGCGTCCATGCGCCCGGCTGTGGTCGGCCCGGCTGCGCCAATGGGGTATCCGGGCCTGGCCGGGGTTGGGCCGACGTAATATATCAGTTGCCCCCGAACATCCACGGGCAGACTCTGTCCGCTCCTGAGCGCCTCAATCATGCGCTTATGCGCTGCATCCCTGGCCGCGTACACAACTCCATTGATGCGGACCTCATCACCGGCTCTGAGCTTGCGGATTGAATCCTGGCTCAACGGGGTAATTACTCTGGTAATGGATGG
>CAZNBK010000254.1:0-3762 GCA_964571105.1 uncultured Desulfovibrionaceae bacterium | reverse complement strand
ACCTGCTGGCCCTGAACGCAGCCATTGAAGCGGCCCGGGCCGGTGAAGCCGGACGAGGCTTTGCCGTGGTGGCCGATGAAGTTCGCAAGCTGGCTGAAAAGACAATGACCGCCACCAAGGAAGTGGGCGACAATATCACGGCCATCCAGCAGTCCACCCATGTGAACATCCAGGAAGTGAGCGCAGCCGCCAAAAGCGTAAGCGAAGCCACGGAACTGGCCAACCAGTCCGGCACCGCCCTGCAGGATATCGTCAGCCTAGCCTCTGCCACCTCCAGCGTGGTTACCTCCATTGCCACGGCTGCTGAGGAACAAAGCGCGGCTTCCGATGAAATCACCCAGGCTGTGGATGAAATCAACCGTCTGGTCTCGGAAACCACGCAAGGCATGATTCAGTCTTCCGCTGCCGTGCAGGACCTGTCCAGAATCGCGCAGGAACTGAACCGGGTTATGGACGGCCTGAAATAGTCTGCAAGATTATTTATACGCTCTAACCAACAAAAAAGAGCAGGATGGTTTTCCCACCCTGCTCTTTTTTATTTAGCAATCAAGCCCTCAGGCTACCAGCCAAAACCGCCAGCCAAGGCGGAAAGCACCTTGGAAAGCTGCTCCTGAAACGGCGCCAGCTCCGCCGGAGGCACGGCTGCGGGGGCAGCGCCTTCTGCCGCGCTGCGGCAAACCGCTTCCAATGCGGCAGAAGCCTCGGCCAGACCCTGGTGGCCCAAGGTACCGGCCAAACCTTTAATGGTATGGGCGTTGCGTTGGGCTTCTTCCCAACTGCCCGCGCCGATTTGAGCCTCTATTTCCTGGGCTGTGTTTGTATAGCCCTGAAAAAAACGCTGCAACAGAGTCTTATACAAGGTTGTATTGCCTGCCAGGCGCTGTAAAGCGCCGGTCACATCAAACCCAGGCAACTCGGGAAAGGTATCCATTCTCGCCCCCTTATAAATTTTTGCGCAACTACCCGCAGGTGTGCGCAATGTCGGAGTTTTTTTGCGTTATTGCGGCCCGCCCGCCTTAATCGTAATAAGGCCGCTGAATTATACCATATGCTCTACAACTTCCGTCATAAAGTCAATACTCACTTCCTTGAAACAATTCATGTGGAATTGTCGGCGTCCAAAAAGGAACTCAAGATATCATACAGAATATTTACTTCAATGGGCTTGGAAATATGCCCATCCATACCGTTTTCCAGACACTTTTCCCGCTCTGAATCCAGGGCATGGGCAGTCATGGCCAAAATGGGCATGCCCGCATGGGCAGGGTCGGCGCGAATGGCCCGAGTTGCCTGATAGCCGTCCATGATCGGCATTTGAATATCCATGAGCACCAAATCAAAGGCCGGAGTTTGCGCTTTTTTATTGATGATTTCCACTGCTTCTTTGCCGTTGTTGGCCACAGTGACACTGAGATTTGCGCTCCGCAGAATTTCAACAGCCACAAGCTGATTGATAACATTGTCTTCAACCAGAAGAATTTCCTGACCGGAAAAGCAAGGGGCCTCCAAAGCCGATTCCGGGGGCGGGCATTTTTCCAGCGCTTCGCCGTCCCCCAATAAACTATTTACTCCGGTGTGCAGCTCCGGCCTTAACAACGGCTTGTGCAGGCAGGCATCTGCGAACTCTGCCGCTTCTTTGGAGGCCTTGTTCTCCGGATCGTAGGGCAGCAACACAAGCACCTTGGGCTGCCGCGCCCCCTTAAAGTTATCGCTGATCAGCCTGCCTGCGGCCAGAATATCCTCTTCCGCACGGCTGTAATCCAAAATCACCAGCTTGGCCGGGCGATCCCGCTCTGCCCCTTGCCGGAGTTTCGCCTCCAGATCGGCGGCATCCAGGGCCTCTTCAAGCTGGAATTTAAACTCCGCCAAAAGCTTCTTGATAATTTCCCGGTCCCGCGGCTGCTTTGCCAGCAGCAATACCGGACAGCCCTGGCTCTTCCCCAACGGCAGCGCGGCTGCATCGTCTTGCCTGCCTTCCCGCAATTCACAGGTGAAGGTCATGGTGGTTCCCTGCCCCGGCTCGCTGGCTATGCTCACTTCGCCATTCATCAATTCCGCCAGCTTCCGGGATATGGTCAGGCCAAGGCCGGTGCCGCCGTATTTTCGGGTGGTGGAGGAGTCTGCTTGCGAAAATGAAGAAAACACCCGGCGCTGCTCTTCCTGGCTCATGCCGATGCCGGTGTCGGAAACCGTAAAGGCCAGCACGATTTTGTGCTCGTATTCGCGAACAACCTCGCAGCCGATGACGATCTCTCCCTGCTCGGTAAATTTAAGCGCATTGCCGACCAAATTATTCAACACCTGGGAAATACGCATGGAGTCGCCCACCAGCACACGGGGCACATCGCTGCCGATATCAAAAACCAACTCCAGCCCCTTCTCGGCAATGCGCTGGCAAAACAAGGCGCTCAAACCGGACATCAGCTCGTCCACGCTTATGGGGCCGAGCTCCAAATCCATTTTTCCGGCCTCTATTTTGGAAAAATCCAAAATGTCGTTAATAATGCCCAGCAAGGCATTGGCCGCAGTATGAACTTTCTGCACATAGTCCTGTTGCTTGGAAGTCAGGTCTGTTTTCAGCGTCAAATAGGACAAGCCAATGATCGCATTCATGGGCGTGCGGATTTCATGGCTCATGGTCGCCAAAAATTCGCTCTTGGCCTTATTGGCCATTTCCGCTTCCTTGAGCAGATAACGCTCGGTTATATCCAGGAAAAACCCCTCATAAACAATAAGGCCGGCCTCGTCCGGTTCATCAAGAACCCGGCTGCGCTCCAAAACCCAGCGCGTCTCACCGTTTTTGTGCCGGACGCGGAAGATCATCTCCAGGTTGTGCCCGGGGTTTGCCGCCGGGCCGTGCGCCGCCAGGAACCCTGCACGATCGTCCGGATGGATAATGCCGGAAAACAGCTCCTGATCGCTTTGCAGCAACTCGTCCGCCCGGTATCCGGAAAGTTCAAAGCAGCCCCGGCTGACAAATTGAAAATTCAGAGTTCCGGCGCCGCTGCACAAACGAAACGCCGTGCCCGGCAAATTGGACATCAGCGCGCTGATTCTGCGTTCGCTTGCCCGCAGGCGGTGATGGCTGATGATCAAGGTGGCGAAATCCGCTACCGAGGCCACAAAGGCTTGTTCCTCCAACGCCCACTGCCGGGGCGTCTTCGATTCCACGCTGATTATGCCCAGCACTTCGCCGCTCAGGCGGATGGGGCACTGTAAATACGCGCCGATACCGTCTTTTATGGCCTGCGCGGACAAACTCGGCATCTGGTCATCAATGGCCGTGTCGGGCACCACCACGTGCCTGACCAAGCGGTCGTATTCATTGAAAGTGGTCATGGAAAACGTGGGCAACTCGGCCTGCGGCATGTGGCTGTTCGCACCGGCTATATACATATCCGCGCAATAACAATCATCGCCCTGCGTAAGCCAAACGCTGGCGCTGTCGCAGGCCAGGGTGCGCGCGGCGGTTTCGGCTATGGCCTGAATGGCGTCGGACAAGATACCGCTCTTGAAGCCCTGGTGCCCGTGCAAGCCCAGTAAAGCCTGGTTCTGCAAGGCCAACTGCCGCTCACGCTGATGCAGCGCGTTCAGGGTTTCCGCCCGTTGGTTGGCCAAGTCGCTGACATCGGTAACCACTTCCACAGCGCCGATGTGTTCGCCTTCGCGGTTGAATATGGGCATGCCGGTGAGAAGCCAGGTGGCGCCGTTGGGCATGGCCAGTTCGCTGGTGGAAACAAGCCCGTCCTGAAGACTGCGCGA
>CAZNBK010000253.1:0-3838 GCA_964571105.1 uncultured Desulfovibrionaceae bacterium | reverse complement strand
AGCAATGCCCACCGAAGAAGCCTTCACGGCCACATCCCCGGCGATGATGGCTGTTTCGCCAGGCGTCAGGGTCAGGATGCCGATGGCTCCGGCATCCGGCACCCCGGCCTTGTTGCACAACTGTTCATCCGGGTTGGCAATGAGATGCGCCAGGGTAATCTGCTTACCCGGCACATAGGCTCTGGTGCCTTTATTCGCCGACTTCTCGCTCATACTCAGTCCTTGGAGGAGGGGTGGAAAACCTCCTCCCTTCCTTTCCCAAACCTTTTTAATCGTGGGGGAAGGGGCGGTTTACAATGATCCCGTTTACGCTTTTTTCTTGGTTATCCTGGGTTTTGGTTTTGCTATGGTTTTCGCCGGTGTCGATTCCGAATCCATTTTCATAGCAACAGCCTGTTCCGCCGCAGCTTCAGCGAGAGCAGCCTGCTTTTGCCGGGCGCGCTCTTTTTTGCGCTGTTCCATGGCCGGCATGTGTTCGGTCCACAGGGCCTCGGAATCCGGGTCCGGCCTGGCCAGGACGTTGCACTGCAAAAAACCGCCGAAGTGCTCGGCCGCTGCCCGGCCCGCGTCAATGGCCGCCTGGCAGGAGGCCAGGTCGCCGCGGACCATCAGGCAGATCCGCCCGCCGCCAAAGGCCCTGGCCGCGCGCAATTGCACATTGGCGGCCTTGACCATGGCATCGGAAGCCTCAATGGCGGCCACCATGCCTTCAGTTTCCAGAAAACCCAGGGAATCCATATAGTTACTCATAATTATCTCAGTATTCCGTTAAAAACCGAACGGCTGTTTGGCAATGGAGACTACCGCCTCGCGGAAGGCCTCACAGGCCGCTTCGCAAGCCGCCTGGTCACCGGCCAGCCAGCCGCCGGAAAAGTTGGTTTCCGATGGCGGCGGGAAATGTTTGACCAGCTTAACCTCAGCGGCTTTAAGCGCGGCGTCCAGTCCAAAGGTTGCCTCCAGGGGCGGGGCAATGAGATAAGCCAGGGATGATCCCACCGGGATATCGCCGCCCCTGGCCAGATAGGCGCCGCAGCTGGAGACCAGATGCGCGAAAAAGGCCGGGCCGGTGGTGCCGGACAGTTTTTCAAACCCGGCTTCGTTTTCGGCAAAATCAACAGCCGCGCGCAAACCGGCTGCCGCGTCCGCCGGGTTTGAGGCCGCCAGAATGCCGATAAACTCACCGGAAAAAGGGCCGGAGGCATGGGCTGCGCCCGCATAAAACGAGGCCGCATAAACCACTTCACAATCGGCTTTTTTGGTGGCTTCATCCACGGCCACGTATCCCACGTCATCGCAATCCGTGGTCAGCAGCGCAAGAGCGGTTTGTTCGGGAGCCAGGGCCAGAGCTTGGGCCAGCCCGGCATCCACCGAGGCAATCACTCTACTCGCCAATACCGTTACGGGGATACGTTCTAAAATATTATTCATAATCCGCATGGTTCCTTCCCCCAGCCCGGTCTAAGCTTCGCCCATTTTTTTGCTCAGCTCAATACCGCTGGCTTTATGGGTGAGCATATTGCGCACCAGATCCACGATCACGGCTGCGCCTTCCACTGGCGGAATGCCGCCCTGGTGGATATTGGAAATAACCGTATGGTCCGATTCAATGGTCTTGGCCGTGGGCCGATAAACCGCATAGCAGCCCATGCTTTCGGACTGCCCCAGGCCGGGGCGCTCGCCGATGAGCAGCACAACCACGTCGCAACCCAGGGCCTCGCCGATGGCATCCTCAGCCTTGACCCGGCCATAGTGCAAGAAAAACGGCTCGGCCACAGTGTATCCGGCATTTTTTAGGCCGTTGACCAGGGCGGGCAGGATTTCTTCGTAATTGCTGAGCAGGGCATCGGTGGACAGGCCGTCGGAGAGCACAATTTGCACCTGAGAGGGCGTGGGATAGCGTTTTTTCAGCTCGGTCACGGTTTCCGGCGCCAGTTGGCGGCCCAGGTCCGGCCTGGTCAGATAGTTGTTTTTGTCTGTGGCTTCGGAGCGAATGCTCCAGAGGTTGTTTTTGTCCAGCCATTCCTGGGGCACTTCCTTGAACACCGTGCCCTTGGAGCGGGAATGGTCGGCCAGGAACCGCAAGTAGGCATGCAGAGGCGGTCTGGTGCCTTTTTTGCCTACCACCACGCGGGCTTCGGTGGAGTTCAGGAGTTCGCCGAGGACTTCCTGTTTATGCGGATTTTCCACAGCGCAGAATTTTTTATATTCCCGGCTGGAGATATCGGGCAGTGATGCCCCATCGGCAAGCGGTGTCGGGTCGCTTGCCCCGGAGGCTGCCGCCCCCCTGGCGGCCAGGCCTTGCCCTGCCAGGGCGGGTTCCTGGGGCAGACCTGCCGGAGCGCGGGAGGGCGTTTGCCGCAGCTCGGCAATAACAGCCTGGACAATGTGCTCAAGTTCTTGTTCGCGCATATGTCTTCTCCCTAAAAAAAGATGGAAGCGTCACCGGCCCTGGCCGTGAGTTTGCCGTTTTCCATGATCCCCCAGTGCTCCAGCCAGCCCTCAAATTCGGGGGTGGGGCGCAGGTTCAGCAGTTCCCTCGCCGTGGCGATGTCGTGGCAGGAATTGGACTGGTAGTTGAGCATGATATCGTCGCCCATGGGGATGGAAATGATAAAATTGATGCCGGCCACGGCCAGCAGCAGCATGAGGTTTTCGTTGGAATTCTGGTCTGTGTCCGCATGGTTGGTATAGCAGCAGTCGCAACCCATGGGCAGGCCGTGCAGTTTGCCCATGAAGTGGTCTTCCAGACCTGCCCGGATAATCTGCTGGTGATTATACAGATACTCCGGTCCGATGAAGCCGACCACGGTATTAACCAGGAAAGGCTCATATTTTTTTGCCAGGCCATAGCAGCGGGCTTCCATGGTCACCTGGTCAGAGCCGTAGTGGGCTTCGGCGGACAGGGCCGAGCCCTGTCCGGTCTCAAAATACATGACATTGGGCCCGATGGAGCAGCAGTAGTGGCGGCCCAGATCCAGAGCTTCATCGAGCAGGGGCACGGTAATCCCGAATTCGGTCAGGCCCTTTTCAGATCCGGAAATACTCTGGAAAATCATGGAAGCATTGGCGCCGCGCCGGATGGCCTCCATTTGGGTGGTGATATGGGCCAGCACACAGTTTTGGGTGGGAATTTCCAGGCGAGTGATAATTTCCCAGGACGCATCCAGAATTTGTTTGCAGCTCTCTGCCGTGTCTGAAACCGGGTTGATGCCGATGACCGCGTCCCCTGCACCAAAAGACAGACCTTCGTAGATCTGGGCGGTGATGGAGCCGACCTCGTCGCGGGTATCGTTTGGTTGCAGGCGCGAACCGATACAGCCGGGCAGCCCCAAGGTATTGTTGTTGCGCACCACCACGGGCAGTTTTTTGGCCGCCCAGATAAGGTCGGCATTGGACATCAGCTTGCTCACCCCGGCAACGACTTCGGAGGTAATGCCTTTGCCTACCCGGCGCACGGCATCGCTTTCCGCGCCGAGGATAAAATCGCGCAACTCGGCCATGCTCCAGTTTTTAACGCTTTCATATACGGGGGTATGGATGCCGTCCTGAATAACCCGGGTGACCGCGTCGTCTTCATAGGGCACGACCGGGTTATTGCGGATATCGCCAATGGTCAGCTCGCTTAAAACATGCTTGGCGGCCACGCGTTCTTCCATGGATGCGGCGGCCACCCCGGCCAGCACGTCCCCGGAGCGGTGCTCGCCGGCTTTGTTCAACACTTCCTTGACGTCGGCGAACTGATAGGTTTTTCCAAACAGGGTGGTTTTAAGAATCATGGCAACCTCTATGGCATTTTCGCGCTGTACCGCCTGGGCTGGGGCCTAGGCCATGGCGACAT
>CAZNBK010000252.1:0-3842 GCA_964571105.1 uncultured Desulfovibrionaceae bacterium | reverse complement strand
CCGAGAACCATCCCCAAGCAGGGAATTGAACGCGCAGCTCCTTTGATAAAAAAAAAGCCCCGGATTTCCGGGGCTTGATTTGCAACTGGGGCGAATGATGGGAATTGAACCCACGGCGTCTTGGGCCACAACCAAGTGCTCTAGCCGACTGAGCTACATCCGCCACAGGCGCATTCTTTACACCAAGCCCCGGCGCGGGGTCAAGTATTTTCCTGCGCCCGGAACGCAAATAAACACAGGATTTCATCTGTATGGAAAAATTGATCATCGAAGGCAATGTGCCCCTGCATGGGGAAATTGAAGTCAGCGGCTCCAAAAACGCGGCTCTGCCCATCCTTATGGCCTCCATCCTGCTGGATGAGCCGGTTACCTTCAAAAATGTACCCCGCTTGCGCGATATTCACACCACCCTGAAACTCTTGGGCATTCTCGGCTGCGAGTCGGCCTTTACCATGCCCGCCAACCATACCGTGGCCATGGAGCCTTGCAGCCTTTCCCCCGAAGCGCCGTATGATCTGGTCAAAACCATGCGCGCTTCGGTGCTCTGCCTGGGTCCGCTGCTGGCCAGGCTGGGCAAGGCCAGAGTTGCCCTGCCCGGCGGCTGCGCCATAGGGGCCAGGCCGGTAAACCTGCACTTAACCGCTCTGGAAAAAATGGGCGCAAAGTTCGACCTGGAAGAAGGCTATATCAACGGCAGCTGCAAGGGACTCAAAGGGGCGCACATTTCTTTTGATTTTCCCACCGTGGGCGGCACGGAAAATTTGCTCATGGCCGCTGCCCTGGCCGATGGCGAAACCATTTTGGAGAATGCGGCTCGCGAGCCGGAAGTTGTGGACCTGGCCAATTTTCTGATTGCCTGCGGCGCCAAAATTACCGGCGCGGGCAGCGGGATCATCAGCATCAAGGGCGTTTCCGCTTTGCACGGCTGCACCTATCCGATCATGCCCGATCGCATTGAAGCCGGTACATTTGTGCTGGCCGGGGCCATTACCAACGGAGACATCACGGTCAAAAATTGCCCCAATACCGAGTTGGAAGCCCTGTTTGTCAAGCTCCGGGATATGGGCATCATTTTGGAAGAAGACGAACAGAGCGTGCGCGTCAAACGCAACGGCGAACTGCTGGCCACCGACGTCTCCACCCAGCCCTACCCCGGTTTTCCCACGGATATGCAGGCCCAGGTCATGGCCTTGATGACTCTGGCTACAGGGGCCAGCGTCATGAAAGAAACCATTTTTGAAAACCGCTTCATGCATGTGCCGGAGCTAAACCGCATGGGCGCGGATATCAGCCTGTCCGGCAACACCGCCCTGGTGCGCGGGGTCAAAGAACTGAAAAGCGCCCCGGTTATGGCCTCGGACCTGCGGGCCAGCGCTTCCCTTGTCCTGGCCGGTCTGGCTGCCAAGGGCAAAACCGAAGTGCAGCGCATCTACCATCTGGACCGTGGCTACGAGCAAATAGAGAAAAAACTTATCCCCCTGGGGGCCCGGATCACGCGCGCCAGCGAGTAGCGGTGGCCGGGGAGGAAAAGCACCCGTTACGCAACCTGGCACTGATTGCTCTATAATCGGGGGTTGGCTTGCAGGCGGCAAAACGCTGCGGGTTCATTTGAATTATTCTTCAGCGCATTCTGCCCTTGGAATGCTTGCAGGCAAGATGTGTGCGTAACCGACTGACCGCGCCTCCTCTGCTTTTCTGTGAAGTATGCCTGCCGGTCATGCTGGCCGGAGGCTTTGCCGCGCGATTCCCCTGGCTGGGCGCAGCAACCGGGGCACTGCTGCTCGTAGCGGCCTGGCCGCTTTTGCGCGCTGCCGCTTCCCGACATGCGCAAATGAGCCGGTTGCTGGTGTTGGGGCTGGCTTTCGGGCTGGGCTGGCTCCTGGTCTGTTCCGCAGTCAACCGCCCGGACCCGGTTATCCCGGAAACTGTCCTAGACAGAAACGGCCATGCGCTGACCGCCCGGGTGGAAGAAGTGCAACGCCTGGCCCCCCGGCAAAACACGAATCCTAACAGCCAAGATCCAGGCACATTTACAGACGGGCACGCACCGGTCACTTATCGATTACTACTCGATTCAATACAAATATACCTATCGTCAGGAGAGATTTTTGAACTGCCGGGCAAGTTGCTCTGGACCTGGGAGATCAGCGCATCAGACATTTCTGACCCCGGAATATTCACACCTCCCTTGCCCGGCCAGACAGTCAGCGCGCACCTGCGCATCCGCGAGCAACGCGGTTTTTACAACCCCGGCGTCACCGATACTGCCGAGCGCCGCCGCCTGGAAAACATCTGGTTTCGGGCTTATTCCCGCGGCAACAAGGCAGAGGCGGTTTTCTCCGGACAACCGGCCTGGGGGCAGCAAACCCGTGCAGCTCTTTATGCCGCTTTTATTGCCGCCCTGGGCAACCCGCAAGAACCCGGCAAATCGGTGCTGCCCGCGCTGATCTTCGGCGAGCGTGCCTATCTTGCGCAAAGTCAGGTGGATCTGTTCGCCAAAGCCGCGCTTTCGCACAGTCTGGCCTTGTCCGGCATGCACTTGGGGTTCATGGCCGCTTTGGGCTGGGCCCTGGCCCGGCTGCTCTGCCGTTTGTTTCCCGGCCTGATGCTGCATTTGCCTAGGGCCAAATGGGCGGTAATCTGCTCCACACCGCTGGTTTTGCTCTATCTCTGGCTGGGCGGCCAATCGCCCTCCCTCCTCCGCGCCGCCTTGATGTTCGCCTGTTGGGGGCTGTTTATCCTGCTGGAACGACCGCACCCACTCCTGGACGGCTTATTTGCTGCGGTCTTCATCCTTTTCATCGCACATCCGCCGATCATTTTTGACTTACGTCTGCAATTGTCCGCCCTGGCTGTGCTGGGCATCGGCCTTACCTTGCCGGGCATCACCTGGCTGTCCCGCCGGCTTGTTCCACTGCCGCACGAAAACCCGGGCGGGTTAAGGCACAGAAACACACCCGAAAAAGCATTGCCCCAACAGCACAGGTTGCGCGCGCTGCTGCGCAGCGCAGTGGTTTTGCTCTGTATTTCCACAGCCACCCAGATAATCATGACCCCTTTGCAGGCCGGAACTTTTAATCAGGCCACCCCCTGGTTTGCCTTGAATCTGCTCTGGCTGCCGGTGCTCTCTTTTTGGGTGTTCCCCTGGACCATGGCCGGGCTGGGGCTGTGCGCCATAGGCTTCGAGCTGCCCGCCGCCTGGGCGCTGGATCTGGCGGCCTGGCCGGGGACAATTCTTTTTCAATTGCTGACCTGGCTGGACACTGCGCACATACTTGTCGCCCCCTTGGTGGTCCGTCCGCATGCTGCCGCCGGGCTGGGCTACGGAACGCTGCTCGCTGCGATGTTTTTGTTGCTGCGCGACCTGGATTTCGTCCGGGCCGGGCGCAAAAAAGCACTGAGGCCGCGCCCCCATATGCTTATCCTGTTTCTGACCGGATTCAGCTGCCTCGCCTACAGCACCCTGGACCGGTATATACTGGAGCACCCGCCCGGCCCCCGCCTGCGCGTGCTGGACATCGGGCACGGCCTATCCATCCTTCTGGAAGGCGCCGCCGGGCAGCGCATGCTCATTGACGGCGGAGGCTCGTCCCTGTCCACGTTCAATGTGGGCGAGTATACGCTCATCCCCCTGCTTACCGACAACCGCCCGCCCCGGCTGGAGGCAGTGCTCAACACCCATCCGGATTCCGATCATTTGCGCGGCTTGTTGCCCATACTGCGCAGAATGGATGTAAAAGATTTCTGGCTGACCCGCAGTCCGGACAAGCCTGCGGAACTGCTGCTCCTTGCAGAAACTCTGGCCCTGCGGGGGATAGAACCGAAGCAGCCTCGGCCCGGAG
>CAZNBK010000251.1:0-3854 GCA_964571105.1 uncultured Desulfovibrionaceae bacterium | reverse complement strand
ATAGGTGTTTCCGGCCGGGTGAGTGGCCGGACCGGGGTTTTGCGAGCCGGGATAAGTATGCGCCCCGCCGCTTTCATTGGCGCCGTTGTTTATGGAGCCGTCATAATTGGTGGAAGCCCCTTCGCTGATGGTTTCCGTGGCCTGCGACAGATTGACCTTGGGGCCGTCTTCGTAGTCTTTGATGGTCACGGTGTGCTCGTGTCCGGCAGCATCGCCGTGGTTGGCGTCGCTGGCATTCTTGATGCGGGCCTCGCCGCCCTCCACGCCCACGATGGTCAGTTTAAAATCCTGGTCCGGTTCGGAATAGGGGTCGTCGAGCAGCATACCTTTGAGGTTGACCTCTTTGATAACCACACCGGCATCGATTTCTATCTTGATAATATGCCCCCCGTAGGGGTTGCTTGCATCGCCCGGGGCCAGGTAAGTGAGGCTGGGGTCGCTGCCGACGATTCCGGCCCCGAGCAGATAGTCGTAGCCCTGTTCGGGCGTGCCCCAGGTGCCGTCCGGGCTCAGCAGGGCCGAGCCTTCCTCGATTCGCACATAAACCGTGACTTTTTCCGTGGCCCGTTTTTCCAGGTGGATTTCAAAGGTCACATCGCCCGCGTTTTCTGAAACAGCCTGGCCGCCGTCTTTGAAATAGACCAGAGGACCGCTGTTGCCGTCGTCTTTGATCACCGTGACCACAGATTCATGGCCGGGATCAACGCTGATCAGTCCGTCATCAGTGCCGGTGAGCGTAAGCGTGAAGTGCTCGTCGGGTTCACTGAGCATGTCGTCGGGAATGGGCACGGAGAAATAATAGCGGAAGGGTCCGGAACCGTCCTGCCCCGGACTCATGTCCTTCCAGCCCGCGCCGCTGGTGCCCCCGTTAAAGGTGATGCTTTCGGGGTTCTCCAGGAAGTCGGAGCCGCCCTCGGCCTTGGGTTTTGTCGGGTCGTTTATGTCGCCGTTGTCATACTTGAAATAAACTGTGAAATCGGAGGTTACCGGCTCGTTGACCTCAATGTAGAATTTTTTTTCTGTGCCGCCCACAATTTCCGTGATTGTGTCGTTATTGTCCGCATGGTGCAGGGAAATGGTCAGCGGGTTGGCTGATTCTAGAATGCCCATGTCTATGCGCGTGGAGTCCACGTTGGAGCTGGTGGCGCTGACCAGGTGAATCTGGTAGCGCTCGGTGCCTTCATTGTCGGTGTCTTTGAAAATGGGCAGTTTTAAGGGAATGCCCCCAAGGTATTCCGTGTCTTTGGGAATGGTTACCGTAAAGGTTTTGGCGGTCTCGTTCCAGCCGCCGAAAATGATATTCGGGTTCAGCTCCTGGAATTTGGCAAAATAAAAGTCCTCCCCGTTTACGCCGTGGAGGTTGGTGATGCTGAACGTAACCGTGATGGCATAGTCGGTTTTCCCGTCGGCGTAAGCGGTGGCCCCTCCGTCGTTGGGCACGGTAATTTCCGGTCCCAGGCTGCCGTCGCCGTTGTTAACGGCCATATCGTGCCGGTAGCCGTATGTGGCGCTGCCTTCCAGCCTGATATTGAAAACAGCGTTGTCGCCTTCCACGGTATAGTAAACTTCATTGGGCGGGGCGCCGGTGGGCGAGTCGAGGCAGTCCAGATATACGCCGGTCCACTTGCCCGGGGTATACGACTGAATGATTTCCACTTCGGCATAGTTGCCTGAGGCCACCTGGGATTCGCCGCCCGAGGAGCCGATTATGCGCGCAGTATATCTTTCACCGGCATATTCGGGCACGGCATTGGGGTCGTTGGGCTCGGCCCGCAGGCCGCTGTCCTTGTCCACCCAGATCTCTTTGCCCTCGTCATCTGTGCGGATGGTCTTGGGAATCTTGATTTTGACATCGCTCTCGCCCTCGGCAATGGTGACTTTATAAATCCACTCGCCATTGCCGTCCTTTGTCATGGTTATGCCTTGGGCCGCGGCCTCCTCGGGGGTGAGTTTCGGCTCGCTTAAGGCGTTGCTGGAACTGCCGCTGTAGAGCTTAACGGTAACGGTGATCTCCTGCTGGGCAGCCGCAGAGCTGTTTACCCGGAAAATCACGTAGCCTTTGTCGTCATAATCCGAGTTCTTGGGATCGCTGATGACCGTGGACTGGCTGGTCCACTCGTAAGGATCGTCGGGGTCAAGCGGGTCATCGGGGCGGTTATTGCGTATGGCGGCGTCCGGGTCGTTGCATTTGATATTGATGGTCGGCCCCTGCCCGTCGTCGCGAATGGCGGTGGTGCGCGAAGAGGCGTCGGGATCGATGCGGGCCTCGGAAGAGCCGTCAAACCCGTGCACGGACAGGGTGTAAGATTCGCCGCTCTCGGTAATGGCGTCGTTATAAATGGGGATATACAGCGAGGTGCTGGCTTTGTTGGCGCCGATGGTGAAGTCGAACAGAATGCCCTGGGAGGGATCGTGCTCATCCACATAACGAACGCTCTCCGGCGGAATGGTCAGAGTGGGGTTGGCGGTTTGCAGCGCAACGGCCAGTTCGGCCAGGCTGGTGGCGCCGGGGCCGTCCTTGGGGCCGAAGTCGGCCAGGCTCATGCCCCCATGCAGTTCCAGCTTCATGGTGGCCAGCACCGGCTCCGTAGTGGCGTCGGTGGCCAGAAAATCGTATTTCACCGTGCCGGTGCTTTCCCATACCCAGTCCGCCACTTCGCTCATGCGGAAGATCGGCCCGTCCAGGGTGCCGCCATCAAGGTCATGCTTGAGCGACGGATCTGTTGCATGGCTGTTCACGTAGCTGTTCTGCGTGCCGTTTTCATCGGTGTACGAGGTGTTGTATTCATCCAGCCAGGGCCTGGTGTCATCGACCACCACGGTCTGAACCTTGTCGGAAATAATGATGCCCTTCTCAGCGCAGGTTTCTACGATATCGGCGTCAATCAGGCGGACTTCGTTGTTTTCAGCCTTGATAATCTCCAGTTCAAAGCGGCAATTCTCCTGCTTGTTGACGCTGTCGAGAATTTCCACATCAAAGACGGCGCTGGATGAACCGGCCGGGATGGTCACTTTCAGGCATTTACCGCAGCCGGCATCGTTGACTTCGTAGCTGGAGCGGTAGTCTTCGCCCCAGACCGCGCCCGCGCAGTGCTGGTTGGAAGCCGCGCAGTAGCTGATATACACGACCACGTCTTCTTTGGCTTCATACAGCTTGCCGGTTTCATCGCGCAATTCCAGCACATAAACGGCATTTTGCCCGTAATCGCCGGAGGCGGATTCGGAAATATACTCCGTGCCGCGTAAGGTCACATAGGGGCCGTCCAGCAATGCGTTGGCCTCTTCGCGGCTGTAGTCCACATTGCCGGGCTTGCCGTCGGCCACCACGGCGGGGTCGTCCACAATGGTGCCGGACACTTCGTTTTTGCCCACAGCGGCGTTTTTGCCCACACCGGCAATGGTGGCTTCGCTGCCGGATACGGAATCCACCCGCACGGTGAAGCTTTCATTGCCTTCGCTTAACTCGTCGTCGGTGATTTTGATGTTGAATTTGAGTTTGCCGTCGTTGTCAAGGCCCTTATATCCGGCGGGAATTTTTATGGTGATGGTCCCGTTGCTGTGGACCGTGTAATCGGTAATGGCCGGATCGTTGAAAGTAACCCCGGCCTGAGTCCAGTCGAAATCGGCAAGGCTTGCCCCGCTGCTGCCCGGGAATTCCAGTTTGAGCACCACAGTCAGCTCTTCCGAGGGAATGGCGTTGGCCGCCGGGCCGCTGGGGTGGTTGTCCAGGGTCAGGGTGAAGGTTGCCCCCGGCTTGAGCACGGTTGTGCCGTCGGCGGCATAGACGCTTTCATAAAAAGTGCCGTTGTTGGTGTCGGGCGCGTGCGCAAGCCCCACCACCGGGCCGTTCATGT
>CAZNBK010000250.1:0-3858 GCA_964571105.1 uncultured Desulfovibrionaceae bacterium | reverse complement strand
CTGCGCCGTTTTCTGGTCAAAAAAGACCATCGCGCGCATTAAGCCCCCTGCCGGTCCCGGTGGCGGCAGCCTGAAAACGGCCTGCAAACCTTAAGCAGGAGCTGGTTATGTTTGACAACCAACAACGCGCCTTTATCGCCCTGGCCCGGGCCATGGACCCCGCTGCGGCGCAAACCCTGCCCGAGCTCTGCCTTGAGCCGAAAATGGCCAACCGGCACGGGTTGATTACCGGGGCCACCGGCACCGGAAAAACAGTTACCCTGCAAACCCTGGCGGAAACCTTTAGCGCCATGGGGGTTCCTGTCTTTGCCGCCGACGTTAAGGGCGACCTTTCCGGCGTGGCTGCAAAAGGCGGCAACAAAGACAGCGTGAACAAACGGGTGTCCGAATACGGCCTCATGGACAAAGGCTTTGTTTTTCAGGCATTTCCGGTGCAGTTCTGGGACGTTTACGGTGAAGGAGGCGTGCCGGTACGGGCCGTCATCTCCGACCTGGGCCCGCTGCTTCTGGCCAGACTGCTTAATCTCAACGACAACCAGACCAGCCTGCTCAGCGTTATTTTCAAAATCGCCGCCGATGAAAACCTCGAGCTCGTCGACCTCAAAGACCTGCGGAAAACCCTGGAGTATGCGGCTGCCAATGCCAGTGACCTTTCCGTAAAATACGGCAATATTTACACCGCCGGGCTGGGGGCCATTCAACGCGGGCTTACCGCCCTGGCCCAGGAGGGCGGGGACTTGTTTTTCGGCGAGCCGGCCCTGAACATTGCCGATTTGATACGCAGCGAGGGCGGCAAAGGGATAATTAATATCCTGGCCGCAGACAAACTCATGGCCGCGCCCACCCTATATGCCTGCCTGCTGCTCTGGCTGCTCGGCAAACTGCAAAGCGAGCTGCCTGAAATCGGCGACCCGGACAAACCCAAGCTGGTCTTCTTTTTCGATGAAGCCCACCTCTTGTTCAAAGACGCCCCCAAGGCGCTTCTGGACAAGGTGGAACAGGTGGTGCGGCTGATCCGCTCCAAAGGCGTCGGCGTATATTTTATCTCCCAATCGCCGGCCGACATCCCGGATAATGTGCTCGGGCAGCTGGGCAACCGAGTACAGCATGCCCTGCGGGCGTATACGCCCAACGACCAAAAAGCCGTGCGCGCCGCTGCCCGCTCGTTCAGGGCCAACCCGGCCTTTGATACAGAAGCGGCCATTCAGGAATTGGAAACCGGCGAGGCCCTGGTGTCTTTCCTTGACCATAAGGGCGCGCCGCAGCCGGTGGAGCGGGCGTTCATCCTGCCCCCGGAAAGCCAGATCGGCCCCCTGGATACGGCAGCCCGCAAGGCCATGCTGGAATCGTCTTTGATATACCGCGCCTATGCGCAAGCCCAGGACCGGGTGTCGGCCTATGAAAAACTATCCGAAAAACCGGAACTGACCATGAGCCCCAAAGAGCAGGCGGCGCAGCAGCGGGCCGAGGAAAAAGCGCGCAAAGATGAAGAAAAGGCCCGGCAGGCAGCGGCAAAGGAAGCCCTGCGCGAGGAGCGTGAATCGAAACGCTTCTGGACCGGCATGCTCAAATCCGTGGGCGCTCCGCTGTTCCGCCAGGTGATCGGTTCTTTGCTCAAACGCAAATAAATGAAGGGGATAGGATGAGCGTCACACAAGTATATTTCAGTCCGGGCAATACAACCCAGGCGGTAACCGAACACTTTACCGCTGCCTTGAGCGGAGAAATACCGCTGACCTTTGACCTGTTACGCGACAAATCGGACGCAAAAGTCAACCTGTCCGAAGCTGACCTGCTGGTGGTGAACATGCCGGTCTTTGCCGGGCGTATTCCCATGACCTGCCCGGCGCAGTTGGGTCGGTTCACAGGCGGTAACACCCCGGCAGTGGCCATGGTAACCTACGGCAACCGGGAATATGACGATGCGCTTATGGAACTTTGTCATATCCTAACCAACAACGGCTTTAAAGTTATCGCTGCGGCAGCGTTCATCGCCCGCCACTCCATTTTCCCGACAGTGGCCGCCGGGCGGCCTGACGATCTCGATTGCCGACAAATCGAAAACTTTGCCCATGCCTGCCTGAACAAGCTGCAGCAAGGCGCACCGGTTTTGGATTTCGCAAAGCAGGTCAAGGGTGTGCTGCCCACGGGCGAGTATGGGCCGCATCGCTTGTACCCCCTGGGTGATGAAAAATGCACCCGCTGCGGCATTTGCTCCGAGCTTTGCCCGGCGCAGGCCATTACCCCGGCCAAGCCCACGCAAACCGACACCGCGCGCTGCTTTGGCTGCACAGCCTGCATCTGGAACTGCCCGGTCAAATCCCGCGCCTACCGTGGCGAAAACTTCATTGAGGGCGGAAAGCTGTTTGCAGCGGCCAACAGCGCGCGCAAAGAGCCGGAAGTTTTTTTGTAAAAACGGCTCACCCCTGCGGTTAAGCCTGAAATGCATAACACCCCTGTCAGGCCCGGAGGCTTTGCCCCTGCTGCCCACTTGCGCGATGAGCCAAGAATGGCTACTTTGTGCTGAATTACCCCAAAAAACAGGTGACGCATGGCCGAGCAAAATATTCTCAACAACACACTTTCCGAACTGCCGCAAACCAACAGCACGCAGGCCGTGCCCGAACCGATCCCGGATGCGGCGCATGTGGCCGAAATGGCCGCAAACATCGATTTTGCCGACCCGGCGCTGACCATCACTTACGGCTCCAAGGCCATGAACGAAATCGCGCGGTTTTCCGACTCTCTGCTCTCGCAAGTGCGGGCGCAGGATGCCGGATATATCGGCGATACCCTTACCAACCTGCTCTCCAAGCTTAAAAGCACGGACATGGACGCGGCTGCTAGCGCCGAGTCCGGACCTCTGGCCAAGCTCCCGCTAATCGGGCATTTCTTTAACCCCATGTCCAGAGCCAAGGCCCGCTTCAACACCCTGGCCGATCAGGTGGACAGCGTGGGCATCACCTTGCAGAAGGCCATGGACGGCCTTTTACGCGACATTGAAGTGATGGAACGGCTTTATGAACTGAACCGCAATTTTCACCAGGAACTAAGCTTAGCCATTGCCGCCGGAGAACAACGTCTGGGCGAGGCTCGAAATGTGGAGCTGCCCAAACTACAGGCCGCAGCCGAAAACAACGATAATCTGGCTGCCCAGGAAGTGCGCGATTTTGCGGACCGGCTCAACCGCTTTGAGCGCCGCCTGCACGATCTCAAACTTTCCCGGGCCGTTACCCTGCAAACTGCGCCGCAGATACGCATGATTCAGGGCAACGATCAGACCCTGGCCGAAAAAATCCAGGCCGGTATGCTCACGGCCATTCCCATCTGGAAAAGCCAGATGGTGCTGGGGCTGTCCATTCACGGACAGAAACAGGCCGCCCGCCTGCAACGTGAAGTTTCCGACACCACCAATGAACTGCTGAACAAAAACGCCGACATGCTGCACCAGGCCTCGGTGGAAACCGCGCGGGAGGTGGAGCGCAGCGTGGTTGACATGGAAACCCTGCGCGCCGTGCACGGCAAGCTCATCAACACCGTACAGGAAACCATGCGCATCGCGGCGGAAGCCCGCGAGCAGCGCCGTAATGCCGAAAACGAGCTGGATCGCCTGGAGCAGGATCTGCGCGTGCAATTAACCAACTTGTCCGGGCAGACGGCCCCCAAAACCATCTCGCCCGAACCCGCGTCGGACTCAACAGACCATGAGGATGCGAGAACATGAGCACAGACAAACCCAATAACTCTCTGGACGACAAACGTTTAACCTCGCCGGAACTGGACCGCCCGCACCTGAACAGCCCGGAGCTGTCGCGGGCTCACTTGGAAAGCCCGCAGTTATCCCGCGAGCATCTGGAA
>CAZNBK010000249.1:0-3868 GCA_964571105.1 uncultured Desulfovibrionaceae bacterium | reverse complement strand
GCAGCGCGTGCCTTTCGCAAAATCGCCTTGGATTTTGCGCATTTATAAGGGAAATATGTTTTTGCCTTTTGGCTTTAAAGGCAGCGTTTGGTATTCAAATTTTGTAACGCTTCAAAGTTAAATTGCTCTAGCGGTGCAGGGGTGCGTTTTTTTGTGCCCGTGCACCGCCGCCGATAAACAACAGGAGGTTTAGGACTCTAACCGTGAATTTGGCGCAAAACAAAATCTACCCGTTCCTCAATGCTGACCAGCGGCAGATCCAGCAATTCATAACCAAAATCCTGATACACGCGGCGCATGGCCTGGCAGGTGGCTTTTGCTTCGCTCCAGTCCTGTTTGCGTTCTGCGTCTTGCCCGAAAATCTCCGGCCAGGGCGGGGCAATAAAGACTTTCGCATTGTAGCGGAACAATTCGGCAGCTTTACAAAAGTGCGGCGGCACAGGCAGGCGGCAGACGTTTAAATAGCCGATGACATCCGGCACTCCCCGGTCAAAAAACACAATGCCGTCAAGGTTTCCGGCTTCGGCAAAAGAACGCAGCTCCCAGCAGAGCATGAGTTCGCTGTAAAGGTTTCTATCGGCCCAGGGCAAGGCCCGACCGCCAACGGCAGTTTGCGACTTGATGATTGAGCGCCCGGCCTCGGGCATGACCGCATGGCCGTGTTTGGCCAGGGCCTCCAGCAGAGTGGTTTTTCCGGAGCCTGGCCCGCCGGTGAGAATATAAAAATTTGTTTGTTCCAGAGGCAGCATGGCTGGAACCCTCTAACGGATATCTTTGTGCGAGACCGTGGCCAGTTTGTACTCGCGCATTCGCGCATCGGCGATGTCCAGAAGCTCGCTGACATAGCAATCATTGTCTTTGAATTCCAGCTCAGTGTTTTCCACCACGCCGAAGCTGAAGCTCATGGGTTCCCCGCAGGGGTCGGTGTTGCGCATCAGGCGTGTTCTGGCCCGGTTGATGCGGGTGGCGGCCAGGCTTTTTTTGCAGCGGGGGAAGATAACCAGAAATTCATCGCCGCCCAGGCGTCCGGTGATATCTTCTCTGCGCACGCAGGTGTGAATGGCGTCCACGGCATTAATCAGGAGCTGGTCGCCGAAGCTGTGCCCGTAAAAATCATTGGTGCGCTTGAGTTTGTCCACATCCACAAAGGCCAGGGACAATTGCTGTTTTTTTTGCTCGGCCTGTTTCAGCATACTTTTCAGTTTGCCGAGCAGGGTGCTGCGGTTCATTACCCCGGTCAGCGCGTCCATGGTTGCGAAATATTCCAGTTGGGACTGGCTCTGGCGCTGCTCGGTGATGTCCAGAGAATATTCCACATGGACGCGCCGGTCGTTTTCCCAGGTCAGAATGCTGTTATAGACAATGAAAGTTTTATTCCAGTATTTGTTGTGATGCTCAAAAGTCACCTGCCCCAGGTCGGGGTTGGCCACAAGCTCGGGCACCCGGCAAAATGGACAGCGCTGTGTCTTGCCCTGAATGATTTCATAGCATTTGCGCCCGACCAGCATATCCCCGATGTCATACTGGGCCCGGAGGACGTCATTCACCCAAACAATTTCGTCGGTTTCCAGATCGGAAACAACCACGTTCAGGCCTGTGCCGTTGAGCACCTCGGTGAGGATGTTGCCGCGGTTGTTGTCTTCCACAGAGGCCCGCTTTATTTTTTCAGCCAGCATCATGCACACGTTCCAGAGCATGATGATGGACTCCGGGGACCAGTCACGAACTTTTATATCGTTAAATCCCAAAAAGCCCACCAGGTCGTCTTTTTGCCACATGGGCAGCATGACTAAAGACTTGACGTCGTGTTTTCGCAGCAGCTCAAACAGGGGCGGCGGCAGCTCCGCAATGTCGGAGGTAATCAGCATGCCGTCTTCTCTGAACGCTTGGAGCATGGCCTTATGGATGGGAACATGGCGATGCAGGTGGCCCTGCGGTGCAATGTTCGGCGCGCACCATTCAAAGAAATTGGAATAACTGCCGTCATCGTTTCGCAGATATGCAAAAGCCCGCGCCACCTGGAAATGCTGCCCCATGGTCGCCAGTATTTTTTCCATGGATTCCGGCAGGCTGCTGTCTTCGAGCAAGATATGCACGCACCTGTCCAACAGCCGGAACAGGTTTGGCGTAACAAGCAAGTTCTTGTGTTTGCTGAGCCATTGATTGAGGTTTCTTTTCTCGGGCAGCAGACAGGGGAGCTGTTTGGCATTGTCGGCGGAGAAACGGGCAATATGCTGCTCAAGGTCCTGGCAGCCGAATGGCCTGGCCAGATGATAGCCTTGCCCGGCGCGGATGCCCCGCAACCTGCACATTTCCAGTTGTTCTTCGGTTTCAATGCCCTTGGCGATTGGATGCAGCTTGCTTGCCGCGCAAATATCCGTCAATGCCGCCAGCAAGTAAGAGAGCTGTATTCCCGAAAGCCCGGATAAAAAAGCAAGTTCGGTCTTGAGGCCGGAAACGGGCAGGGTTGCCAGATAGTCAAGCGCTTCGCGGCTGAAACTGAAATCATCATAAATGACCGTAACGCCGCGCTCCTGAAGCTTTTTTAACATCGCGCAGGCACTGGCCGAGAAAGTCAGCCCCTGGCCGCAGTTCACTTCCAGGCAAAGTTTATCGGGCGGGTAGTTGTGCTTGTCCAGCAGTTGTAAAACTTCAGCGGCAAACCCGTCATCCATTAGTTGCAGGGGGGAGACGTTGATGCTCAGGAAAAAGGCTGAAAGTTTGTGCAGCTCCAGCAATACGCACTGTTCAACGGCAACGTCGGCCAGCCAGCGCCCCAGGGTGCTGATCAGCCCTTGCTGTTCGAGTATGGGGATGAACTCGCGCGGCGGCACCCGGCCAAGTTCCGGGTCTTGCCAGCAACAGAGAGCTTCCAGTCCGAGCCAGCTGCCCGAGGTGAGGTTTACAACGGGCTGAAAGTTTACGGAAAAGCCGGTCATGTCTTGCCTTACACAGAGCTCAAGGCGCTTTGCCAGGCAGTTGGCGGCATGATCTTGCCAAGGCGTCTGCTCACTGTGAATAAATATCTTCTGTTCCGCACGGGAAATTGCCAGCGCGCCGCTTGCAGCGGCAATGAGGTCTTGCGCGTCTATGGCTTTGTCTGCCAAGCTCAGCCCGGCCATGGTGATATTGCATATTACCGGAACACTCCGGGAATCGATATTTATATGCCAGGGATGCGTGAAGCGCTCAGCGGCTTGGTTTAAAACGCTTTCCAGGGTGCGGTCGGGGTTGTCCGGCAGCCACAGACAGAGGAGGTCATTTTCGACAAAGCATAAGCCCCGGGCTGAAAAGCTCGTCTCGCACCAGCTCATAATGGCCTGACGCAAGGGCGTAGTGAGCTTGCGACCCAAGACGCCGCCAAGGGGATATATGTCTGCTAAATCCAGGCAAATCAGGTTTTGTGGTGAGGCGGAAGAGTGGTCAGTTGCTGTGCGGATTTCCGTAATCAGGCTGTCAATGGGCAACAGGCGAGAAGTACCCTGTGGGTTTGAGTTGAGACGCGTTTTTCCATTGCCCTGGTTGAAGCTGGAATTGTTTCCATACACCTGGTTTCCCCTGCTGTTTTGCTCCATTAAACTTTATATCATTGTTGTCCGGCTGAATCAGCACGACAACAATATTTTTATATATCTGCATCATTGGGAGATTGCAAGGCGAGTAATCCTTTATCGTATACCTTGCCTTTATAATATACCTCTCGGTCCCCACTTCCTGTGGGGACACTCGAGGGTCGCTCACAAAAAACGTGGTTTTTGTTTCGCTCCCGCTGCGCGGCCACCGCACGTCTTTATCGTATACCTCTCACCCGCGCGTCCTGCGCGGGATTCGAGGGGTCGCTTGTGAAAAGCGTCGTTTTCACTGCGCG
>CAZNBK010000248.1:2792-3872 GCA_964571105.1 uncultured Desulfovibrionaceae bacterium | reverse complement strand
CTGATTATTTTATTGGGCAGCAGTGCCGCGAGCGCCTTTTTGTTCTCGCCGCCAGATCGCCGTTTGGCCATCAGGGGTGAGAAAAAACGTTCAGTGACAGCACTTGCCCTGCCTGCCCGGAAATTGTCGTTGGCAGGTTATGCAAAGAATCTGGACCATAATGAAAGAAGTGCGCCCGGTCAACAGGCGGAGGCTGGGCGCAGACGTTTCAACGGATCCAAGGCTGTTTAGCCCTGAAAAAGTGCAGCCGGTCTGAATAGTGTATGTGCAGAGATTAATTCCGCCAAGCAAAGCAAACGCAGAAAAGGAAATGCTGAAAAGGCGTCCAGCCGGGTAAATGGGATGCGTACTATTCTGTGGCGGTTACCAGAGGAACTTCCTGGATGAGCACAACCTCTTCATTCACATGCACGGTGAGGCGCACCTTTTCCACATCAGCCATGTTTACGCCTTCAGGCAGGGGAAAGGTGGTGGTGCCGCGTTTCATGCGGGCCATGACAAAATCCAGGTCCTGGGTGGGCACCACTGCGGAAACTTCACCAGAAGAAGTAATCAGGTCCAGGGTGGCGTGCCCGCGTATCTGCCGCCCGACCACATTGACAAAGTCAACGCTCAGGCGGAGCGTTTTCGGCGAATTGACGCGGAGGTTGATGTTTTCAAGCCTGACCGGAGAATTGTCCGGGTTGGGGGCGCCTGAGCCATCGGTCGTCGGCTCGACATTTTCCGGATTTTCTCCGGTGCTGTTGGTGTCGGTGCTGTTAGCCACGGCATCCACCAAGCCCGGCAGAGCGGTCAGGTCTACGCTGCCGGGTATGACCTCGTCGGCAGGCGTGCTATCGGCCGGGCCGCTGTCAACCACCGGCATGATGGCGTTTTCCGAAGCGCCGATCAACGATTCCATGTTCTGGAGGCGTTCCAGTTTGATGTTCAGCTCGGCATTTTGCCGCTCCAGGTGCACCAGGCGGCTTTCCTGAGCCCGCCCTTTGTCCCAGAAATAATGGGTGCCCCAAATGCCGGCAGCGGCCAGCAGGACCAGAATAAGAATGAACCACAAGAAAATTTTGATCCAGACCGGCGAAA
>CAZNBK010000248.1:0-2782 GCA_964571105.1 uncultured Desulfovibrionaceae bacterium | reverse complement strand
GCGCATATGCCGGGCCTGGGTGTCATCGCGCATGATTAATATGGTGTACTTGCTTTTCATCGGGCTAGGACTCCTTAGACCAGTCTTCGCGGACAATTTCCCAACCCGTGGCGGTGGGAGTGAGTATGAGTGTCTTGATGCCTCTGTCGGAATAGCCCTTGGCGTCCTTGAATACCTGAATCATATCAGCCTTGATGCCGCCGTCGTCCGTGGACAGGAACATGCCCGAAAAATCCACAGTTACCGGTTTGGCGTTGCGCCACAGCGAATCTTTGTGCTGCCGGATGGCAGATTGTCCCCGGCGACCGCCCTGTACTGCATCAGACGCATAGGCCTGGGCATAAGCCGTGATGTCGCCCGACTCCCAAGCTTCGCGCCATTGTTCGATAAAAGCGGTGATTTCCGGTTCCACTTTTTCCAGATACAAGGCGCCCATGCCCAGATTCAGCGGCACCCACTCCATGCCCACAATGCGTAAATCGCCGTCGGCCCCCGCCTGCCAGTAAAGGCGGCGGATGCCCTCGGTGGTCATATTCGGGGCGCGGTAATACTGTTCAAACCAGGTTACCCAATAATCCGGCCCCGGCATAACCCGGACATTGTCAATGACGGTATGCAGCCAGGGGAACGTGCCGAACAGGCGTTCCTTGTTGGAGCGAAAGGCGGCAAATGATTCCGTGCCCTTGGAGTAGCCCTCGGGGTCGTAGAAGGCGAACATGTCTTTGGAACGCCCCGACCAGGCCGCAGCCCAGGCCCGGGACTTGTCTGCCAGGGCATCGGCCACTGCCTGATCTTGCTCGGAAATTTCGCCGGTGCTGAAGGTGTGCGCCACCACCACCGGAAGCCCGTTGATAAAATCATGGTCGATGCTCAGCAGGTCGGGCAGGTTCAGGGCAATGCAGCCTCTGGTTTCCTTGGGGACGATTTCCCGGCCCTTGGAATGAATCCAGATGCCGTAACCGGTTTTGCTGCGAATGCGGTCCACGGGGTTTGGATAGTTCAGGGTATAGGCCAGGCCGCCATACTCGTCAAAATCAAGACCGGAGGCCAGTTTGGTAACAATGAAATAGACCCCTTCCGGGGTTTTGAGGTCGCCCTCGTGCTGTTTGTCGCCGTCGGCCTGCCCGGTGGTGCAATCGAAAACACCGCGGACCGTGAGGGGGCTGTGCCGCTCGAGGATATGGAATTTTTGGAGCGATTTATCCACGGCCAAAAACAGGGGCGGCAGCTCATTCTGGTTGTTGATGACCGCATCCCAGGCCTGAACTTTTATGGGCGCAAACAAGCACGCTGCAAGAGCGAGCAGGGTCGGGGCTAGTCCCCGGCGTTTGCGGAGCAGAAAATCATTTAGTCGCACAGGCAAGCAACTCTCTGCGCGTAAACAGGGAAATGAGCTCATAGCCCTGTTCCGCCATTTTTTCCCGACCGCCTTCTTCGCGGTCCATAATACAGACAACAGCCGCCACATTGAGCCCGGCAGCTTTGACACGTCCACAGGCCGTCAGCCCGGAGCCGCCGCTGGTGACCACATCTTCGAGAAGGGCAATGGAGTCGCCTTCCTTGAAATTGGCCAGGCCTTCAATATAATTTTGGGCCCCGTGCCCCTTGGCTTCCTTGCGAACCAGAAAACCCGGCAGGGGGTGGTTTTGCTCGTAAGAAATAACTGAAACCGCAGAAACCAGGGGGTCGGCCCCCAGGGTGGGGCCGCCCACGCCCGCTATGGGCAGAGATTTAACAATATCAAAAAGAAGGTTGCCGATAAGCCAGGCCCCTTCCGGGTGCAGGGCGGTCTGTCGGCAATCGAAGTAGTAGTCGCTGGTCCGACCGGACGCGAGAACAAAAGAACCTTCCCGGTACGATTTTTCAAGAAGCAGACGGGCCAGCCGTGTTTTCAGGTCACTCATCCATTCTCCAGATCGCAGCTACTTTGGCGCGTTTTGCGTGAAGACGCGTTCAAAGATATCATCCTCATAGCGCAAATAATAGTTTATATCAAATATTTCATCAAGCGCCGTCCCGCTTAGGCGGGAGGTGATTTCCGGGTCTTTCCGGACCACCTCGGGGAACATTTTCCGGTTATCCCAGCTGTCCATGGCGCAGCGCTGCACCAGCCCATAAGCCTCTTGCCTGCCCAGGCCGGATTCGACCAGGGCCAGCAGCACTCTTTGTGAAAAATACAAGCCGTATGAACCGTCCAGATTGCGCTGGATGTTTTCCGGGATGATGCGCAAATTATCCAAAAGACCGGCCAGGCGGTGCAGAATATAGTCCATGAGGATGGTGGTGTCGGGCATGATTACCCGCTCCACCGAAGAGTGGCTGATGTCCCGCTCGTGCCAAAGGGCCTGGCTTTCCATTTCCGCCAAGGCGTTGCTGCGGATGAGCCGGGACAGTCCGGTCATATTTTCCGCAGAAATGGGATTTTTTTTGTGGGGCATGGCCGAAGAGCCCTTTTGGCCTTTGGCAAAGCCTTCTTCGGCTTCCAGCACCTCTGTGCGTTGCAAATGACGCAGTTCAACGCAGAGCCGCTCAATGCCTCCGGCCATGAGGGCCAGGCTGCTAAAATAATGGGCGTGCCGATCGCGTTGGATAATCTGGGTGGAAATGGGGTCTACTCTCAACCCGAGCAGATCACAGGCTTTTTTTTCCAGCTCCGGCGAAAGCATGGCGTAGGTGCCCACGGCTCCGGAGATTTTACCCACACGCATGCCTTCCAGGGCGGCCTTGAAGCGCTCTTGATGGCGGATAAATTCAGCATAGAAGTTGGCGAATTTTAAACCAA
>CAZNBK010000247.1:2667-3880 GCA_964571105.1 uncultured Desulfovibrionaceae bacterium | reverse complement strand
TACTTCTCCAACAAACCGGGCCAGGCTTCGCGCCAGCCTTGTGAGTGGTCGGCTTTTACGCCCACGCGTTGCAGGCGGGTACTGGTAAAGGGCGCGGCCTGAGAAAAACGCAGGGACATTTCTGGTGTAATCAAAGTATCTTCTGTGCCGTAAAAATGAATCTGGGGGATATACTCCAGCATTTCCGCGTAATCAATGGGATTCAAAGATTTGCTCAGCGGCTGGTAATCATTGACCGCCGTCCACCAAACATGGTCCAGGAGCGCGGCCACGGTGACCAACCCGGCCACGTCATCACGCCGGGCCGCCGCCAGGCTGGCCATGCCCCCACCTCCGGAATAACCGATCAGGTAAATCTGACTGACGCCCAGCCGCGCCTTGACCTGGTCAATGGCTGCGTTGGTAGCCTGCACGGTTTCCGAGGCCAGACGACCGTCCGACCAATAGGTTTTGTAGGCTTCACCCGCATATCTGGGCTGATAATGCCCAAGACGGGTCAGGTACAGCACTGCCGGAGCCGGATCCATGAGCGCCAGATCAAAAACAAGCGTCGCGCCCGGGCTGGGGTCATTGCGCACCCGGCCTTGCCGGTTGAGGATACGCCCGTCGCCTTCAATATATACCACCAGGCTGCCCGCCCCTTTTTCCGGCATTTTAAGCAGAGCGGATAACGCAAAGGGCGGGACCTCCAGGGTCAGGGCCTGAAAACCGCTGCCCGCGCCCCGCGCCCGCAAGTCACCCCAGATTTCCTGCGAAGTTTTGGCGCAACCGCCCAGCAAGCCGGCAAAAAGCAAAAAAATGATCGGCAATTTTAAGTGGCAGCGCATGCTCTACCCGCTTCTTATTCTATAGCGACTAATTCTTGGCAAAGGCCCTTAAATGATAAAACGCCCCAAGGATGCGTACTGCTGAAAACTATCCGCGGCCCTGCAAGCCAGAGCGCACTTGCCGGTTCATTTCCCCTGGCCGCAACTGCACACTGCCGGGTCGCTGAGCCCCTGCATGATCGCGCAGGAATCGCCGGACTTGCCGCCGCTGCAGCGCTGCCGCAGTTCCTGCAAATAATGCTTTAATTGTTCCAGCGAATGAATCTGGGCATCAACATTGGTTATGTGCTCGTCAAGAAGATCGCTCACCCAAACGCAGTCATGTTCCGGGTTATCCCGGTAAGCCAGGAGGCGGCGTATCTCGTCCAGTTTCATGTCGTGCTTGC
>CAZNBK010000247.1:0-2657 GCA_964571105.1 uncultured Desulfovibrionaceae bacterium | reverse complement strand
TTGCGGCAATGCCGGATAAACTTCAACCGCTCCACATCCTCATGCCCATAAAGCCGGTAGTTGCTGTCACTGCGCTCCGGTTCGCCCAGCAGCCCTTCCTGCTCGTAATAGCGAATGGTAACCACTTTACAGCCGGTTTCCTTTGCAAGAGCACCTATTCTCATGTCCATTCACCTCCTCCATATTTCATAGTAAATATGGGCGGCGGGCTTGTCAAAGCAGCCCAAACCCTGGGCGTGACCACTTCGGCAACTTTGCCGGGCTTCCCCGGAGGGGAAGCCCAACCCGGTTACTGCATTTTTGCCAGCAGGGTCTTGCGGGTGATGCCCAGGCGACGGGCGGCTTCGCTCTTATTGCCGCCGGTATTTTCCACGGCCTCGCGGACAATGAGGCGCTCAATCTCATCCAGGGTCATATTGAGAGTCATATTGGTGGTGAGCGCGGTCAGATCAGGGGCGGCTTGCGCGCCTGCATTCTGCTCGCCCACCAGGCTGGGCGGCAGCTCGCGCTCGCTGATGTAATCGCCGACCAGAAGAACCACGGCCCGCTCGACAATGTTTTCCAGCTCGCGGACGTTGCCCGGCCAGGGGTGTTTGATCAGCCAGTCCATGGCCGAAGGGGTAAAGCCCTTGATGTCCTTTTGGTTGGCAGCGGCGAATTTGGTCAAAAAATGCCGGGCCAGCAGGGGGATATCCTCGGGCCTGTCTTTAAGCTCGGGCATATGAACGCTGACCACATGCAGGCGGTAGTAAAGGTCTTGCCGAAAGCGTCCGGTCTCGACTTCCTTGAGCAGGTCACGGTTGGTGGCGGCCAAAATGCGCACGTCCACTTTAAGCACCTTGTCGCCGCCCACGCGCTGAATTTCTTTTTCCTGAACGGCCCGTAGCAGTTTGGCCTGCATGGCCGGGGAAATTTCGCCGATTTCATCCAGAAAAATAACTCCGTTATTGGCGCTCATGAAGCGTCCGTCGCGTTGCTTTTCCGCGCCGGTAAAAGCGCCTTTTTCATGCCCGAACAGTTCCGATTCCAGCAGGGTTTCAGTGAGGGCCGCACAGTTAACGGCCACAAACGGCCCCTTGGCGCGACCGCTGTTGGCGTGGAGCAACCGGGCGATGATTTCCTTGCCGGTGCCGGAAGCGCCGGTGATGAGCACCGTGGCCTCGGAGGGGGCAATGGCCTGAACCATATCCATAACCTGGCGCATGGCCGGGCTTTGACCGATGACCCCGCGGGCGCCGGACATGCTGTCCAGGGCGCTGCGCAAAACGCGGTTTTCATCGCGCAGCGAAGCATGATCCAGAGCACGGTCGAGGGTCAGCTTCAGATCTTCAAAATCCAAAGGTTTGGTAAGATAATCGTAAGCCCCGGACTTAATGGCTTCCACCGCGTCATTGACCGCTGAATAAGCGGTCATGATGATGATGGGAATGGCCGGGTTGTAAGCTTTAATGCCCTTGAGCGCTTCCAGTCCGGACATGCCGGCCATGCGCACGTCCATGAGCACCAGATCAAAGGGCTGGGCGTGGCAGAGCTCAAGGGCGGCTTCGCCGCTTTCCGCCACGGTCACGGTGTAGCCCCAATCGCTGATCAATGTTTTCAGGGTGGCACCGTGGCCGGGATCGTCGTCCACCACCAGGATGTGTAAGGGCTTGCGTAAGGGAGGGATGCTCATTGGGACTCCTTGGCGGGATGGTCTTCCGGCATTTGGTTCTGCGGCAAAACGAGCGTAAACACAGAACCCTGGCCGGGCGTGCTGTGCACGGAGATGCGCCCGTGGTGGGCTTCCACGATTTGCAGAACAATGGCCAGCCCTAGGCCCGTGCCGGTGGGCTTGGTGGTGAAATAGGGGGTAAATATGGCGGCCTGGGTTTCGGGGGGGATGCCCTGCCCAGTGTCCTTAACCGTGATCTTAAAGGTCTTTTCCGCAGGATCGGCGCCGGTTTCCACGGTTAACTCACCGCCCGGCTCCATGGCCTGCACGGCATTGAGAAAGAGGTTGAGTAGCGCCTGGGTGAGGCGCTCGGCATTGCTGGCAGCCGGCGGCAGATCGGGGTTTTCCGTAAACCGGACCCGGATTTGCTTGGAGCTGATATCCGCATCGGCCAGGCGCAAGGCGTGACGGATGACCGCGTTGATATCGGTGCGGGCCAGGGGCACCTCGCCGGGGCGGGCGAAATCCAGCAGCTCCGAGACCACACGGTTCAAGCGGTTAACTTCTTGGGCAAGCGTTTTGGCGGCCTCCTGCTCCGGCCCTTCCGGGGGCACTTTTCCGGACAGATAGGTGGCCAGGCCCTTGATGGAACTTAAGGGATTGCGAATTTCGTGGGCCACCCCGGCTGCCAGAGTGCCCAGAGCCATGAGCTTTTCGTTGCGCTGCACTTCTTGTTGCAGCCGCTTCATTTCGCCGACATCGCGCAAAATGAACAAGTTGCCCAAAAAGACACCGTCTTCGTCGCGAATTTGTGATGCGCCCACACTGACAGTGGTGGCCACGCCGCCCGGCGGGGTCAGCGGCATTTCCTGCTCCACGGCCTGGCCGCGCCGCGCCGCGCGGCCCCGTTTGTTCAAAGTGCCGATAATACTGTCCCAGTCCAGGCCGGGTATCTTGTTCACCGGCGTGTCGGCAATGGATGTCCTGTCGGTATTCAGCATGCCCA
>CAZNBK010000246.1:0-3909 GCA_964571105.1 uncultured Desulfovibrionaceae bacterium | reverse complement strand
AAGACATGCCGGACCTGCCGAGCATAGAACGGCACATTGTGCATGCCGATATTCTCAAGGCCGCCATTGAACGGGAGCTGGCCGGGGTTAAATTGCAAAACATCAGCCTGACGCTGAATGTGGGCCGGATTGAGCTGACCGATACCAGTTCGGTGGGAAATCACGATCTGTTGCAGGTAATTATGGAGCGGGTGCAGGAGAATCTGGGTGTTCCTCTGGCCTATACGATCATCACCCAGGATACGCCCGCCAACAACGAAGCCATGGCCCAAATTACCGAAATCCTTGTGCCGGGGGGGATTTCTGCGGATATGCCCGCTGAGATCACTGCGTCCGGCACGCCTTTCGGCAGCTTGAGCGTAACCGGGGTGACTCTGGGCCCGATGCGATTTATAAGTTTAAGTGACGGGCAGCGCATTTTTGAAGGCGGCATGCTGCCGGGCGGGCATACCCTGGAGCAGATCGCGCTTGATCACCTGATTTTAAACAAAAATGGACAAGTAACGACATATCCACTGCGAGGCCAGAATGAGTGAAGTATTTAATTCAGCTTTGGAACTTTTGAGCGAACAAGGGGCGCGGGGGCACAAGCAACTTGCGGAAGAGCTGATTGCCATGCGCGGCAGCGTAAAACAAGCCATGGACAAAGGACTTTCCTCTGCCGAAATGGAGGTGGCCAGCGCCGTGGCCGAAGCCATAGACGCGGCAGGCACAGCGGTGGATAAAATTTATAACAAGGTAACGGGGCAATAGGCGCTGCTTTTTGCAGCCTCACCCCGCAACCGGGCATAGCTTTTTCAGCCTGGCGCTGGAAAGGAGGTAATTATGGACATCGGCCTTAACTTTGGGCAATTATTCAAGACCGGCACGGATTCCATTTCCGGCAAGGGCGCGGATATTCAGACCAAAATGAATGAGCTTTCCAGCAAGGAAAACCTCGGCCCTGAGGAGCTGCTGCCCTTGCAGTTTGAAATGGGCCAGTATACGGCGTTAATGGAAGCCACTTCCTCGGTAACCAAGAGCATCACGGAAATGCTCAAGAGCCTGGCGCAGCGCACCGGCTGAGCCGTTGGGAGGTGGATGTGCAAGTTTCAAATATGCTCACTGCGGATCAGATTGTCCGCCTGCAGGATATCGGCATGGCTGCCTGCCATAGCGGGGCGGTCTACGAGGCCAGGCAGATTTTTAGCGGCCTGCTCAAGCTGGATCCGGATAATGCCACGGCGCGCCTGGGCGAAGCCCTGAGCCATATTGTGGTCGGTGATTTCGAGGTGGCTGAAGAGATGCTGAGCAAGCAGATCCTCGGCAAAGACCCTGAAAATGCCGAAGCCTCGGCCATGCTGGGGTTGTGTTACACGCTCGGCGGAAAGTTTGCCGAGGCCCGTGAAGTTTTGAACAAAATAGAGGATTCCGAGTCGCCTGCCGGACAGTTGGCCCGCGATCTTCTGGCCGGACTGGGTTAGAGCATTTTAATATTGAAAAAAATGCTCTGGCAATGCGAAATATCATGGCGCAACGAGCGTGAGCCGCAGAGTGTTAGACGGGCTTCATTCCCGTTGTAGCGACAATCTCAAAGCAAAAAGGCTCTGGTATGGAACCGCTGATTGGCTCCGCGCGTTTATTTTCTGCCCTGGAACAAATGGGGCAGTCTACCGGCGCGGACTTTCGCAGCCCCGGCGGACCTGGCGGCAGCCCTGCGGAAGAGGTAATCAGGGCTTTTGAGGAGGCCATGAACCCTCCGACCAGTTTGGATGCGCCGGGCGCGCCGCAAGCAACGGTTGGCCCGCAAGCATCGGCAGAGGCGATGAACGCCACACCTGCTGCCGGAGACGATGCGCTACAAATTCAAGCCCCGACAGCTGCGGGACCGGCGGAGTTTGTGCCGGGCCTGCAAGAGAATGCGCGCTTTCAGGTGGAAGGTGCGGCCCGTGGGGACAGCTATGCCGTGAATGCGACCGGAGGCGGCAGAGGGCTTGAAAGCGCCCAGCCGCTGACACCGGTGGAGTTATATCAGGCCCAGTACCAGGTTGGCTTATTGCGCGCCCACCTTGGTGTGGTTTTAAAGTCATCGCAGAGTCTCGGCCAGTCGCTGGAAACAACATTGAAACAATCTGGATAGCAAAGGTTGGTGCCCGTGCTTGTCTTAAGTAAATCGGATTGCCGGGGAGCAGGATTATCCCGGCGCGGCCTGGTCATTGCGCTGCTGCTTTTGAGCCTCTGCCTTTCCGCCTGTAAGGTGGAAGTCTATGGCGGTTTGGATGAAGAGCAAGCCAATCTGATGCTGGTTACCCTGCTCAAGCGCGGCATCATTGTGAGCAAGGAAAACAAGGGTAAGAGCGGCTTCAGCATTCTGGTGGAAGAAGAGCAGCTGGTCCAGGCATTGGAAATGCTGCGGGAAAACAGCCTGCCGCACGAGCAATATAAAAATTTGGGCGAGGTGTTTACCGGCCAGGGCATGATCTCTTCGCCGTCGGAAGAAGACGCCCGATTGTCCTATGCCATTGCCCAGGAATTGTCCGACACGTTTTCGCGCATAGACGGCGTGCTTACCGCGCGGGTGCATGTAGTGCTCGGGAAAATCGATGAGGCCGTCAACCTGCGCATTCCGCCGTCCGTGGGCGTGTTTATCCGGCATAATCCCGAATCTGTGGTTGTAAATATGGTTGCGAAAATCCGGGAGCTGGCGGCCCGCTCTGTGCCGGGGCTGGCCGTGGACAGTGTTTCGGTCATGCTGGTTCCGGTGCGTGAAACCATAACCGTGCCGCCGCCGGTGCATGTAGACTGGCGCGAACAATATTTATTGCCGATTCTGGTGGTGGCTTTGCTGCTCGGCGTAGGGATTGGCGTGGTTGTGCCGCGTTTGGTGCAAAAGCGCAAGTCCGGCAACGCGGGGCTTGAGGAATAAACCTCGCGGTGAACGGCTTCGGCCATGGTGGGCTGTATGCACAAGAATTATTTTCTGGATGTAATCACCCGCAAACCCGAATTGTTTGCCGCTATTATGCGGTTTAACGGGATCGCCGCTGGCAGTGAAGACCAGGGCATTCCCGGCACTGTGCGCGAGTGCTGTGCCGATTTGCCGTCGGGCTGCCTGGAAGAGCTCTGGGGCTATGCGCCGTCCAGACAGCACTTGCAGAGGCTGGGGCAACCTGCGGAGCAATTTTGGGACTTTTCGGAAGAATCGCGCTGCCTCGCCTTGCTGGACAGCGAGACCCTGGACAAATTGACGGTTATGTACGGCGCTTGCCTGCATGCGCCTGAAATTGCGCGCACTGTGCGGGGCACGGAGGTAAAGCGCTTGCGCCAGGCCCTGGGCGAGCAGATTTATTTATACGCATTGCAGCGGGGTCAATATCAGGTTCCGACCGGGCGCGAACTGTTTGTCGGCAGGCATCTGGACATGCCTTTGGAGGAACGCATCGCCCGGCATGGCCGGGAAGCCCTGGAAATTATTGCTGCGGATTGGCCGGAGCATTTACGCGAACGCATTTTCGGCGCGGCTGCGCCTGACCTTTCTTTTGCCGGTGGACGGCAACAAGGCATCTGGTTTGATATGAAAAAGATTCTTCTCAGGGAGGTGGCTCCTGCATGGGCGCCTTATTTCGGTTGAGCAATAACTCCGTCAGCCCGGCTGCGGGAGTGCGCGTGCTTACCTCGGCAGAGTCCGGGCAGTTGCTGGCGGCTGACGAGCTTCTGGCTGCGGCTGCCCAACGGGCGGAAGAAATGCGGGAAGCTTCCGTGGCGGCCTACGAAGAGCAGAAGCTCAAAGGCTATGAGGATGGCCAGGAGGCCTGCCGCGAAGAGTACGCCGGTAAGGTGCTGGAAGTTGCCTTGCAGTCCGTGGATTATATTGAAGGATTGGAGCAAACCATTGTCAAAGTGGTCACCGAGGCTGTGGAGCGGGTTATC
>CAZNBK010000245.1:3426-3930 GCA_964571105.1 uncultured Desulfovibrionaceae bacterium | reverse complement strand
AAAAACCCTCCCTACGCCTCAACAATCGGGGTTCAGGAGGGGTGGGGTCCGGGGAGGGGAACCAGAAGGGGCTCAGCTCCTTCCGGTTCCCCTCCCCGGTCAGCCCTACCGGCCCATGGCCTGGCTGCCGCGCTTGAAGATTTACCGAAACATTCACAGCGACCTGGGGTCAGCGGCCAGGGAGCGGGGCATTCTCATCCATAACTGCCTGGAAAATTTGCGCTTGACCGGAACCGGCAAAGAGGCCGTGCAGCAGAGCGCAGTGCAGGCATTTATGCGCGCGCGGCGTATATTGGGCCTGCCCAGGCTGGAAGAGGAGCAGTACCGGGAAATCATGGATTTGCTGCTTTGGGTGCTGAGCTTGCCTGAGGCCGGTCAATGGTTTGGGGCGGGCCAGGCCGAGCAGGAAATTCTGGACGCGGACGGGCGGCGGCGCATTGTGGACCGTCTGGTGCGCACAGCGGGAGCCTGCACGGCTTTGGAGTATAAAACCGGCTATCTGGA
>CAZNBK010000245.1:0-3416 GCA_964571105.1 uncultured Desulfovibrionaceae bacterium | reverse complement strand
AGGCCGAGGCCGCTGCCATACCGGTGGCCGAGCACGTCAGCCAGTTGCGCCAATACCTGGCTTTGCTCAGCGAGATACAGAAGGGCGGCATTCAGGGGCAGGAACCTTCGGGCCGCCTGGTTTATCTGGACCGCCGTGAAGTTTACCGGATAACCGGGCATGAAGTCAGCCGGGAGGTCAAACCATGAGCGGACGTCAGCCGTTTATACTCGTGCCCTGGGAGCGGGATTTTCTGACCGCTTTGGCCGATGCGCTGGTTCATGGACCTGGGGGGGAACCAGGGGGGGGATGCGCGGGAGAATATCCTGGGGGGAGGGGTATGGCCCTGGAACAGGTGTTGCTGGTGTTTCCCCACGCCAGACCGGCCCGATATTTACGCCGCATTTTGGCCGGGCGGGCAGATTTGCCCAAGCCCTGCCTCTTGCCGTCCATGCTCACGGGCGGCGAGCTGTTTACCAAACTGTCGGCAGACCTGGCCCAGGACCCGCGCCAGACCGCCCATGCCCTGGACCGGGCCGCTCTGCTGGCCGCAGCCGCCCGCCGGGCGGGGGAAGAGGCCGGTGACGCCGGACTCTGCGAGCTGGCCGGAGATGCCCGGCGTTGGCTGCCCTGGGGCATGCGCCTGGCCGCCTTGCTGGAGGATGTTTTTAATGCCCGCATTGCTCCGGTAAACGTGCCCTATATGGATGACAGCGTACCTCCGTTTGCCGCCTTGCTGCTGGCCCGGCTGAAAAGCATCTATACGGCGTATGTTGAGGAGCTGGACCGCCGCGAACTGACCACGCCGGGGTATGACGCCAAACGCCTTACGGATGCGCTGCACAGCGCAAAAGGCGCGGATATCTTTCCCGCTTTAAGCGGGCGGCGGATAATCCTGGCCGGGTTTTACGGGTTGTCCGGGGCCGAAGATTATTTATTCAGGCGCCTCTGGCAGAAATATGGCGCGCAAATCTGGTTGCATACGGATTTGCATATCGCCCGCGCGCCCGAGGCGGCGCACTGGTCTTGCGCGGTCCACGCAGATTGGCTCAAGCGCTGGAACGCGGCAACGCTTTGCCTTGAGGGGGAAGAAGGCCCTGCGAGGCAAGGCCCGGCAGTGGACTATTATCAAGGCTATGATTTGCATTCGCAACTGGCCGCGCTGAGCGAGCTGCTGCCTGCCCAATACCGTGCTGCCGACCCGGTGGGGGTGCTGGCCGCTGAACTGGAGCCGGAAGAAGAACTTGCCGGGCCGGGGCAGGTTGCGGCTGATTATTCGAGCGGCACGGAAATACCGGATGAAGGCACGGCCATTATTCTGCCGGACACCGGCTTGCTGATGCCCTTGCTGCATCATCTGCCGCACAAGAATGTGAACATTTCCATGGGCTATCCGCTGGGCAGCTCGGCTTTGGCCCGCTTGGCGGAGATTATTTTTAATTTGCAGGAAACCCGGCGTCAGGCGGCAGTGATGGACGACGGCTCCACTGCGCCGGGCACGCCCGTTTATCATTGGCGCTCGGTGCTCAACCTGTTCCGTCACCCATACCTGCGCATGCTGGAGCAGGATAATGAACGGCCCTTGCAGCTGGTTTTCAATCTGCTGGAAAAAGCCGTGCGCTCCGGGCCGCGTTTTCTCGATCCCCGGTTTTTGCCCTTGCCTGAAGCGTATGAGCAGGAGTTGCGTCGCGCCCTGTTGGGGTCCGGGCACGACCCGGAAGCTGTCCGGCTGCTGCTGCACCGGGTGCTGGACCTGACCGTTACAGCCTGGGAGAATGTGCCCACGCTGTACGCAGCCGCGCAAAATCTGGCCCGGTTAAGCGAGTTTCTCATGGAGCAGGGCCGGGCGCTCTGGCCGCGTTTTTTGTTGGACAGCGAATTTTTGTTCCGGATGAGCCGACATCTGGTGCCCATGCTGGAACAGAGCGCCTTTGCCCATGAGCCGCTGGACCGCGAGACGTTGTTTGCAGTGCTGCGCGAGGGGCTTGGCTCGGAACGCGTGCCCTTTGAGGCTGAGCCGCTGGAAGGCCTCCAGGTGCTCGGCCTGCTGGAAACCCGGCTGCTTACCTTTGAGCGGATTTTTGTGCTTGATGCCACGGAAGACCGCCTGCCCGGCGTCGGCCCGCACGATCCGTTGCTGCCGGATGCCCTGCGCCGGGAACTGGGCCTGCCGGGGCTTAGAGAGCGCGAGCTGGCGCAAGGCTATACCTTCCACCGCCTGCTCCGCCCGGCCCGCCATGTCAGCTTGTTTTATCAGGCGGGCAGCGGCGGCTCCGGACTCTTGGACGATAAAAAAATGCGCTCCCGCTATGTGGAAGAGCTTCTCTGGCAGGAAGAGCAGAAACAGCAAAAATTGCTTGCGCCCGGACAAGCGCCTTTGCAGGGGGTTGCGTTTAATATTACTCCGGCGGCAACCACAGGCCGGGGCATCATGAAAAGCGAGGCCATCCGCGCCCGCCTTGCGCAACAACTTAAAAAGCCGTTGTCCGCCACGGCGCTGGACGCCTACCTGCACTGTCCGGTCAAATTTTACTATGCCTATCTGGCCCGGCTGGAAGAGCCGCCCACGGTGCGCGAAGGCGATGACCCCAGGGGCGTGGGCGAGTTTTTGCACCTGGTCCTGCAAGATTTTTTCAGTCCGCTGCTGGGCCGGGAACTGGCCGGAGAGTTTCCCTCCAAGTCCGACGCGCAGCGCTTGACCGCGCTTTATCGCGAGCGCCTACAGGCTTCCGGGCTGCCGGACAGTGTGCCCTATGCATCCTTGCTCATGCTCGAAAATGCGGGCCTGGGGCGCATTGAAAACATGCTGCGGTTAATGCCGCTGCCCACGCGGATATTGTCCTTGGAAAACGATTTGAGCGCCCCCCTGGAAATTGAATCTGCCGGAGCAGAGCTGGCTTGTACTTTGCGCGGTCGTCTGGACCGAGTGGATTTACGGCCCGGCAAGGACAGTTCAGAGCCGGTGCATATGATTCTTGATTATAAATCCGGGCGGGTGCCGGAAACACAGCAGAAATTTTGGGGCCGCGCCAATCCTCTCTGGGCGGCCATGGGCGAGTGGACTCCGGCGCGCGGCAACCTGCTGGCGGAGCTGGCTCAAAAACTGGCTTCGCTGCAACTGCCTGTCTATATCCATTTACACCGGCAGAATAACCCGGACGCGGCCTGCAATGCCGCGTTTGTAGACCTGGCCCGCACCGGCAAGGAATTGCCCCTGTTTTCTGCAAGGGCGCACAAGGCCGATACCCCCGAAAACCTGCGGGAATTGTCTGCCGGGCATATCCCGTTGCTGCTTGGTTTTGTGCTGCGCCACCTGGCGGAAAGTCCGGGGTTTGAGCCGCATTTTGGACCGCAATGCGCCTGGTGCCCTTATCGCGGCCTGTGCCGCAAGCGGTTGTAGGATAACCGGGAGAGAATCAGGAGAGAACCGGGAGAGG
>CAZNBK010000244.1:2565-3956 GCA_964571105.1 uncultured Desulfovibrionaceae bacterium | reverse complement strand
CCGCGCGCCGTGTAGTGTGCGACACGGCGCGCCTCATTATCGTGCAGGCTTTTTTCGCGGGCGCGGCCTGCTTTACGGCACCCGCGCGCGCAAGCCTGCCCCTAAATCCTTCTAAGCACAGACCCGGAGGAATTCCATGTCTGCCCCTTTACTTATTCTGGTTTTCATCGTGGCCACATTGCTGGGCTATAAAATTATCAGCAATGTGCCCAGCCTGTTGCATACGCCGCTTATGTCCGGCATGAACGCCCTGTCCGGGGTCACCATCCTGGGGGCGATAACCGCCACTGCCGTGGCCTTGTCCACGGGCAGCAAGCTGCTTGGCGCTCTGGCCGTGGCCCTGGCCATAATCAACCTGGTGGGCGGGTTTGCCGTTACCCACCGCATGCTCAAAATGTTTGCCTCCAAAAACGGCAGCAGGGAGAAAGACATATGACTCTGTATGCTGTTGTCGCGCTGGCTCTTTCCGCGCTGGTACTTCTGGGCATTCATTTCATGAACAAGCCCCAGACCGCTGTTTTGGGAAACAAATTGGGCGCTGCGGCCATGGCTGCGGCGGTGATTATTACCCTGTACGTCGATAATGTGCTCAGCCTGCCCCTGGTCTGGGCGGCCATGCTTTTGGGCGCGGCTGTCGGCCTGTATATGTCCGTGCGGGTAAAAATGATTCAAATGCCACAAATGGTCGCGTTGCTCAACGGCCTGGGCGGCGCGGCCTCGGCAGTGGTCGCTCTGCTGGTGCTCACCGGCAGCGGCATTCCAGACCTGTTCAGCCTGGCCACTGCCGGGCTGGCCCTGATTGTGGGCAGCCTGACCTTTTCCGGCAGCATGGTCGCAGCCGGAAAACTCCACCAGATTCTACCCCAGAAACCGGTCATTCTGCCCAGGCATTCCCTGTATAACGGCGTGCTCCTCGTGTTCATGGGCGTCGGCCTTATTTGCGTCTGCGCGCTGGACAGCGTTGATCCGCTGGCGCCCGGAATTTGCCTGCTCATCCTGGCCTTGGCTTTTGGGGTGGTCTTTACCATGCGGGTTGGCGGGGCAGATATGCCGGTCACCATTTCCCTGCTCAATTCCCTGAGCGGGGTGGCCGGAGCTATCGCGGGCATGGCCATTGCCGACCCGCTGCTCGTGGCCGTGGGCGGCATTGTCGGCGCTTCCGGCCTGCTGCTCACCCAGATTATGTGCCGGGCCATGAACCGCAGACTTATGGATATCCTGCTGGGAAAAACATCCATGCCCGGGAGCAAGGCCAAACCAAAACCGACAACTACGCCAGAAAAGCAAGCCGCCTCTGAAAGCCCCGCAAAGGAAGATGCAGACAGCGCCATGGCGAGCCTCGTAAGCCGCGCCAAATCCGTGCTCATTGTGCCCGGCTACGGCATGGCCCT
>CAZNBK010000244.1:0-2465 GCA_964571105.1 uncultured Desulfovibrionaceae bacterium | reverse complement strand
ACGCCCCCAATGTGATTATCTGCAACTTTGACCGCAAGCCCGGTTATGCCGGGGTGCCCAACCCCCTGTATGAACGGGCCGGGGTCATTTTCCTGGAAGGCGACGCCGCGGAAAGTATGGCCCGGCTGCAAAAACTGAGCAGCGCGGCGCCGACCGCTGAAAGCCCCGCAAAGGAAGATACGGACAGCGCCATGGCGGGCCTCGTAAGCCGCGCCAAATCCGTGCTCATTGTGCCCGGCTACGGCATGGCCCTGTCCCAGGCCCAGCACGCCGTGCGCAACCTGGCCGATACCTTGCAGAAAAACGGCGCTACGGTTGATTATGCCATTCACCCCGTGGCCGGACGCATGCCCGGACACATGAACGTGCTCTTGGCCGAAGCGGACGTAGACTACGAGCAACTGCGGGAAATGGACGAGGTCAATCCCCGTTTCAAAGACTGTGACCTGGTCATTGTGGTCGGCGCCAACGACGTCATCAACCCGGCGGCCAACACCGCAGAAGGCACGCCCATATACGGCATGCCTGTGCTGGCCGTGGCCGACGCCCCCAATGTGATTATCTGCAACTTTGACCGCAAGCCCGGTTATGCCGGGGTCCCCAATCCCCTGTATGAACGGGCCGGGGTCATTTTCCTGGAAGGCGACGCCGCGGCAAGCCTCGGCAAGCTGGCCGGATTGCTGGGTAATTAAACCAGGCCGGACAAAAACAACCAACTCCCTGCACCGCGCAAACCGGTGCAGGGAGTTTTTGTCTGTAAGTCTGTAAATTTGTATTTTCAGGCAGCTTTGCCGCGCAAGGTGATCACCGCGATTTCCGGCGGCACGCCCAGGCGGATGGGGAAACCGTTCCACAATCCGGCCCCGGCGTTCACATACATGGGCATGTTCCCGAGCTGATACCAGCCGTGCACAAAGCCATTATTAAACGCCGCAACCAGTTCGGTCATCCCCAGCACCTGCCCGCCGTGCGTGTGTCCGGACAGCTGCAAATCCACTCCGGCTTCAGGGTTTCTGGCCGCATCGCCTGGCCGGTGCTCAAGCAGGATGCGCACTGCCGAATCCGGAGCGCCTCGCAAAGCCGCTTTAATATCCGGGCCGGGCAGATTGAACCTGGCCGCCACCGGATCGGTCACCCCGGCCAGCACCAGGTCGTGCCCGCTTATGCGCAAAATTTCATGCTGGTTCAGCAACATCCTGATGCCCAAATCCGGAATAATGCCCATCCAGGTAGGGTAATCCGAATAATATTCATGGTTTCCGGCGCAAGCGTAAACCCCGTATTTGGCGCGCAATTCCTTTAGCGGCAGCATGCTTTCAATTCTATCGCCCGGCAGGCCGTCGACCATGTCGCCGGTGAACACAATCAAATCCGGCTGTTCGGCGTTGGCTGCGGCCACCAGCCTTTGCACCCAATCTCGCCTGATAATCGGGCTGACATGCAAATCGCTGATCTGCAGCACCCGCAGGCCGTCCACTGCTGCGGGCAACCGGGGCAGCCGCACGTCCATATGCTTCACTTGCGGGGCATCCACAGATTGCTTAACCCCATAGGCGGTGGGAATCATGATCATCCCGGAAACCACCGCCTGTTTGGCGCCGTAATAAGCGGGCAGCGCAGACAATCCGGTTTGCAGAAAGCGCCGCCGTTGTGCGGAGAAAGCTGCAGCGGGCCGGGGCGGTATAACTTTTCGCTTAAGCCAGACAAGAACCAGCCGCAAATCGCGAAGCAGCACCAGAATAAACACCGCCAGCAGGCTGGTGAACAGCCACCCCTCAAGCAACAGCACCAGTGACGGCAATTGCGGGGCAGACAGGCCGCCGAAAAAGGTATTATTGATCAGATGCTGCTGAGAAACCAAAAGCAGCGCCATACCGGCCGCAACTTTGGCCTTGCGGCTCAGCTGTGCTCGAAGCACCAGCCGGACCAGCAGGTATAAAAAAAGAAAAACTGCCGGAATGAAAATTACCATTACTCACTTTCCTCAGGCCGTGCTTATACACCAGAGGCCCTTTGAAATAAAGCGCTCGCATTGCGGCCTCTGGACTACCAGGCCAAATGCGCAACGATCATTTAAATACAGTTTTGCCTGATTGGCAGGTTTGGGATTGGCAGGTTCGGCGCTCGGTTGGCCGTGGACAACGAAAGATCGGCGGGGGCGCAGACTGCCGCCCTGCCCGCCCGGCACATTGCCGCTACTGCGCGCCCATGAGTTTGTTGCGCAGCATCCGGAACATTTCCGGGGCCAGGCGTTTCAGATCTCTTACCACGCAACATTCTTCGGGGGAGAAGTAATCCAGAATCGAGTCATCCATGATTCCGATGCCCAAGAATTCTACCCCGCTGGCCTTGGTGCGGCGGATCATGTCCTCGAAATAACCGTTGTTATGCGCCTTGCCGTCGGTGAGCATGAAGATAATCTTGCGAGTGTCCAGCGCTCCGGAGAAATGCTGGGTTGCGTAAGA
>CAZNBK010000243.1:0-3959 GCA_964571105.1 uncultured Desulfovibrionaceae bacterium | reverse complement strand
CTTGCGTGCTCAGGTAACGGACGCGCTTCGTTCCACTCCGCGCCGCTGGAGGCTCCCGCGCCAGAGCATTTTATCAATATATAATTTCAATGTTAAAATGCTCTAAGCCCGCTGCGCGCCAGATCTGGCTTGGCGGCAATGGCTGTTGGCGTGTTTTTGACTATGCCAAAATATAATATTGTGCAAAAAATCACAAGTCCCTGTCCGGCAATTTATGAAAAAATTCTCAACATGGCGTCCAGCTTAGGCGCTGCAAGAGTTTTTTCAGTGCTGCCTTCGGTATTCTCCCCCATTCGACGCAGATTGGTTTGCTATTTGCAAAGACCTGGTGCCGGCATCAGGTCCGGCAAGGAGGCAATATGCAGGAAAGTATGTTTAGCGGCCTTTTTGGGGCGCTGACCAACGAACATCGCATGGCAAACATCGCCAATAATTTGGCGAACGTAAATACCACCGGCTACAAGCGCGACGTGCTCTCGTTTAAAGACACGTTTCGCATGTTCGCCCATGACGTGGTCATGGAACCGGTCAACAACATACGGCAGGAAAAGCTGTTTCCCGATCCGCAGCACATGGCGCGGCCACGTATTGCGGTATCCAAAACCGATTTCACCCAGGGCGGGCTTAAACATACCGGTAACCCGCTGGATATTGCCATTGCCGGGGAAGGGTTTTTCACCTTCCGCATGAATGATGAAGAATATTTGAGCCGCGACGGGCATTTCATTGTGGATTCCGAAGGCATGCTGGTCACGCCGCAGGGGTTTGCCGTGATCGGCGCGGGCGGTGCGGAGCTGACCATTCCGCCGGGCACTAAAAATGTCCACCTGGCCTCAGACGGCACTCTGTATGCCGATGACGCCATGGTCGGGCAAATTCAGGTGACCAGTGTTGAAGATCTGGAGCAATTGGAAAAGTTCGGGCGCAATCTGTACCGGATTCGCCCCGGCAGCGAGGCCGAGCCGACGGAAAGGCCGGCTGGGACAACTTTGGAGCAGGGCTATCTGGAAACCGCCAACGTGGAAGTTGTTTATGAAATGGTCAATATGATCGAGGCGCAACGGCAGTTTGAAGCCTACCAGAAGACCATGCAGACTTCGGATGCGTTGGACCGCGAGGCCATCTCCAAAATCGGCAAGGCCAGATAAGCGCCCGGAACAAACATACGCGAAGTAACGAGTTTATAAACTTTGGAGGATATGCATCATGATGCGTTCACTATGGTCGGCAGCCACGGGCATGATAGCCCAACAGCTGAACATCGACACAATTTCCAACAACCTGGCCAACGTCAATACCATCGGGTTTAAGAAGAGCCGGGCCGAATTTGAGGATCTGATCTATCAGACCCAGAGAATCGCCGGTTCCATGACCCAGGGTGACATCCGCATTCCCACCGGCATCCAGGTGGGCATGGGCGTGCGGCCCACCACCGTGCATAAGTTCTTCTCCCAGGGGGACTATCAAAATACCTCCAACCCCCTGGACATGGCCATAGAAGGCGACGGCTTTTTCCAGGTAATGGTTGGCGATGAAGAATGTTACACCCGGGCCGGGGCCTTTAAGCTCAATGAGGACGGCACCATTGTTACCGCCAACGGCTATGTGCTGCAGCCGGAATTTACCGTGCCTGCGGAAACCAAACACGTGACCATTACCGAAGGCGGAACCATCACCTGCCTGGACAACAACGGCGAAGAGCTGGCCACAGCGGATATCCCGCTTTACACCTTCATTAACCCGCCCGGCCTGGAAGCCAGGGGCAGAAACCTGTACACCCCCACCGAAGCTTCGGGCGAGGCTGTGGAAGGCGAACCCGGCGTGGATAATACCGGAACCATTGCCCAGGGCTTCCTGGAAATGTCCAACGTGGAAGTGGTGGAGGAGATGGTCAACATGATCGTTGGCCAGCGTGCTTATGAAGTAAACTCCAAGGCTATTCAAACTTCGGACTCCATGCTCCAGATCGCCGTGCAGCTTAAGAGAAGCTAGCAACGGCATAATCTGAAGCGTGTCCGTGAAGAGAGCAAGGCTATGAACTCTGATAAAAGCAGACAAATTCATATTGCCCTGCTGCTGCCCAGCCCCTGGACGGTGGCCCTTATCCTGGGCCTGACCATTATTCTGTGGGCCGGGACCGCAGTGGCGCAAGGATATGCCGATGTGCCCTGGCGCATCAAGCTCATGGAGGCGGCCACCGTCAGCGGTCCAACGGTTACTTTGGGCGAGATAGCAGCGCCCGTGGGCGATATGCCCGCGCATATCTGGCAGGACTTGTCCGCCCGCGAACTGTGGCCGTCCCCTGAGGAGAAAGCCAAGCCCATGACCCTGTCCAGGCAGAAGCTCAAGCAGCTCATCCGCCAGCATTTGGGTCCGGAAATCGAGGCGGCCTGTCTGTTGCCAGGCTCCATGGCCGTGCAGCGCGGCGGAGTGGTGCTCCATGAACCGGAGCTGCACCAGATACTGGTCAAAACCTTGACTCCCCTGTTGGCGGCCATGCCCGGCGAGACCAGCTTAAGCAACGTTAAGCTGCCGTCGTATATTTTCCTCGGGCATGCGGGCCAGGAAGTGCGCATTGAGCCGGTCAACGATCTGTCGGCCGGGCGTACCCCGCTGCGTATATTAATTGTGGATCTGGACAAGTCCGTGGTCCGCCGCCTTACCGGCTCGGTATTTCTGGATGTCTGGGCCACAGTGCCCGCCGCCGCCTTTCCGGTAAACAAGGGTGATGTGCTCACCCCGGACAAGATTATGTTTGTGCGCAAAAACCTGGCTTACCTGCGCGGCGAATTGTGGGACGGCATCGGCGGTCCGCATCGGTTAAGACGCGCAGTGGGCGCCGAGCAGGTCATCTATGTCTCCGATCTCGACCAGGTGCCGCTGATCATCAAGGGCGCTCAGGTAACCTTGGTTTACCAGCGCGGCACAGTGCGCCTGGAAGTGCCTGCCGAGGCCACCGGGGACGGTGCGCCCGGGCAACTGGTTGCGGTGCGCAATTTGCAGAGTCGGAAGATAGTCAAGGCCATGGTGCAGGACAGCCGCACCGTGGTGGTAAATTAGGTTTTTACACCTCTCGAAGGAAGGGAGACAGATATGAAAATGCACAAGAAGTTTTTACTCTGCGCCGTGATTCTGGCTTTCACCGCCGGATGCAACGCGGCCAAGGAAGAGCCCGGTCCGATGATGTCCATGACTCCGCCGCCGCAGTCCATGACTCCGGAAGAACAGTTGGCCAACCCCGGCTCCATGTTTAATGACATCAATTCCGAGTTGTTGTTCTCCGATAACCGCGCCCGCCGGGTGGGGGATATCGTTCTGGTCAATGTGGAAGAAATGACCAAAGCCAAAAACAAGGCAGACACCAACGCGGAAAAAACCAATGACGTAAGTTTCGGCGTGGATGCGTTTTTCGGGCGCAACAGCCTGTTTGATACCCCGGTGGGCAACCCCACCCTGGCTGCGGGCATGTCCAGCAAATTCGACGCAACCGGCGAGACCAAGCGCGAAAACAATGTGGTTGCCACGGTGGCGGCCAGAGTCATCAACGTGCTGCCCGGCGGCATCTTGCAGGTGGAAGGCTCCCGCGAAACCCGGGTTAACGATGAAACCCAGCACCTGGTGGTTACCGGCCTGGTGCGGGCACGCGATATCGGGGCCGATAACTCGGTCAGCTCTTCGCTCATGGCCGACTGTAGAGTGGCTTTATTCGGCAAGGGCGTTATTTCCGACAAGCAGTCCCCCGGCTGGCTGACCCGCCTGATGGACGCTGTCTGGCCCTTCTAGAGCAGTAAGGATTTTACGCTGGCTTCGTCGGCGCAAGCAGGCTGAAAACCATGCTTTTCAGCCTGCTGTCCTGCAAAAATATCCGCTGAAATTATTTTCGGTATTTTCTACTGTTTTAGAACAGTTCAACTTTGAAATGTTGCAAAACTCAAATACCAAATGCTGTCATTGGAGCC
>CAZNBK010000242.1:0-3978 GCA_964571105.1 uncultured Desulfovibrionaceae bacterium | reverse complement strand
TGCTGACCAGGGAGTCGTAGTCAATGGCAATGTCCAGGTTTTCGCGGCTGATGCACCCGCCGGACGGCCCGCCGGTTTGCACGGCCTTAAACTCCTTGCCGTCTTTCATGCCCCCGCCGATTTCATAGATGATTTCACGCAGGGTGGTGCCCATGGGCACTTCCACCAGGCCCACGTTGCGCACTTTTCCGGCCAGGGCAAAGACCTTGGTGCCCTTGGATTTTTCTGTGCCCATGGACGCAAACCAGTCCGCGCCCTTGAGGATGATGCGGCGCACGTTGGCGAAGGTTTCCACGTTGTTGATGATGGTGGGCTTGCCCCACAGGCCTTTTTCCGCCGGGAAGGGCGGCTTGGGCATGGGTTCGCCGCGCCCGCCTTCAATGGAGTGCAGCAGGGCGGTTTCTTCGCCGCAGACAAAGGCCCCGGCCCCGTATTTCAGTTCGATGTCGAAATCAAACCCGGAGCCAAGGATATTTTTACCGAGCAGCCCCAGCGCCGCAGCCTGGTCGATGGCCTGCTGCAGGCGGGTGATGGCCAGGGGATATTCGGCGCGAACATAAATATAGCCGTGATCTGCGCCAATGGCATAACCGGCAATGGCCATGCCTTCCAAAACGCAGTGCGGGTCGCCTTCCAGAATGGAACGGTCCATGAACGCGCCGGGGTCGCCTTCGTCGGCGTTACAGACCACATATTTCTGGCCCTTGGGCTGCTTGGCCGCAGCCTGCCATTTGATGCCCGTGGGAAAACCGCCGCCGCCTCGACCGCGCAGGCCGGAATCGGTAATGCAGGTAATCACTGCGGTGGGGTCCATTTTTTCCAGGCATTGGGCCAGGGCCAGATAGCCTTCCGCCGCGATATATTCCTCGATGCGGTCCGGGTTGATGAGCCCGCAGTTGGCCAGTGCGGTACGCTTTTGTTTGCGGTAGAAATCAATGTCCTGCTCATGGGGCACCGGCGTGTCCGGCGCGCCCGGGTTGCGGTAAAGCAACCGGTCGACCACAGTGTTTTTTATCAGGTGGCTGGTGATGATTTCCTCGACGTCTTCCGGGCTGACCTCGGCGTAAAAGACGTCATCAGGAAACACTTTGACAATGGGGCCTTTCTTGCAGAAACCGAAACAGCCGGTGATGCTGGCCACGGCCTTGTCTTCCAGGCCTTTTTCTTTGATTACGGTCTCAAGGCGCTTTAAAATTTCCAATTTATCAATGGAACGGCAGCCCGTGTCGCCGCAAACCAGAAATTCCTGGCGTCCCTTGGCCGGTCTGGCGCCGCCGGTGCGCAGTTCAAGGTAAGGTTTATACTGGCCGTGCGCCTGGTGCAGATCCTGGTATGAGGTAAATTTGTTCATACGCACCTACCCTTTGCTGCCGGAGTTTTGTTGGTCGGCAATAATAGCTTTGACGTCTTCCGGCACCATGCGGGCATGGACCTCGCCGTTGACCAACACCGCCGGGGCCAGGCCACACGCCCCCACGCAGCGCACAGATTCCAGGCTGAAACTGTGGTCGGGCGTGGTTTCGCCCAGCTTGACTTTAAGCTGGCTTTCCAACTCCCGGGCCACTTTTTCCGCACCGCAGACAAAACAGGCCGTGCCCATGCAGACTTTGATCTCGCATTTGCCTCTGGGTTCAGTGGTGAAATAGGAGTAAAAGCTGATTACTCCATAAATTTTGGAGGCGGGCACGTTCATTTTATCGGCAATAAACAGGACCACTTCCTTGGGAAGGTAGCCGAAAATACCCTGCGCCTCGTAAAGCACCTTGATCAGAGCCGACTCTTTGTCCTCGAACTCAGCCATGTATTGCTCGAGTTTTTGGAAGTCTTCTTCTTTGAGTTGTGTGGCTGACATCCGTTCCTCCGGGGAGACAGAGCGATGCCCGAAGCACATATTTTGCCGGCCATCCGGCGTGATTGCATGCTGGAAGAGCATCGCGAAGTTGATAACAATGCCGCCGTTCCGCAACAAAATAAACGGCGGCATAAACTTGAACACCACGGTGGGCCGCAGAACGGGTGTTCGACCTGTTGACTTAGTGAAAAAGTACACTAAGTCGCCCCTGCATTTCAAGTAAAATTACCGGCTCCGGGGCGGTTAAATTATTTTTGGAGGGCTGGAGTTACCCGAACCCCTTTGAGCGAGGGGCAAAGTTAACTCGGTAGCGGAACGGGGGTAATTTTGCGGGACTGGTTTTTCTTTAAAAAACCGGCCGGATCGAAGCTGAGGCGATCCGGCCGGATCAGGAGGGAGATGGAAAGACTTTTTTTGGGGGGTTGCCCCTGCCAATCAGGGGCAACCCCAGTGCGGACTGCTTAGAGAGGTTTTTAATTGCCGCCGGGATGGGGCTTACCAGTGTCCACCCCGGTGTCTGCCATAGCCGTTATAATTTGCATTCATGTAGCCGCGATGGCCGTTGTGGCCGTAACCGTAGTAACCGTTGCCGGAAACCTTATCCATGTACCGGCAAAACCCGGGACCCATGTTGCCGACGGGCAGGCCGCGGTCAGCCATCTTGTCGTGCATTTCTGTATACACGCTATATATTTGACCCTCTATCTCGCCCATTTCCCGGAACAAGGCCTGAGCCCTGGCGTCGTCCCGGTTTTCGCTGTAACGCAGGGCCTCAAGTTCGCCCTGTTTACCGCGCATTTGGGAATAAAGGGATTCAAGGGTGTTTTGATATTCTCCGTAAACCGTGCGGGCCTGGTTATATTGCTCGTTGGTAAATCCGTTATGATAATTCTGACCGTTATGATAATTCTGACCGTGGTCCCAGGCCGAGGCAACGCCGTTGGCGCCGAGCACAACACCTGCGGCCAGTCCGAAAGCGATCATATAGTACTTCATGTTTTTCATGTTCAGCTCCTAGTATGCAGTTCAGGTCAATCCTGGCATTGTATTTGTAATATACATCTCAGCCGGACTTGCTACACATTGAGCAAGGGCCGTGCCAGGTGGAGGTTATTCTCCTAATCGCACGAAAACATTAACTTTTATTAAAAAACCACTCGGTGGCCGTTAAATAAACTGTATAAAAAATACTCACCATACTTGACCATGTGAGTAAAAAATACTCAAATCAAGCCCGCAGGACTAATTATGAATAACACAGGTAACCGCGTTTTTCCCAAATTGACCGGAGAATCTCGAAATATGCTTTTCGGGTTTTCGCCCTGGCTCATTGTCGGCCTGTCGTTCATCTTGGCCCTGGCGATTACGGTGCTGGCCGTTCGCAACGTGGAGCGCGAACAGCAGTTTATGACCCAAAATCTTCTGGCCCGGGGCGAAGCCCTGATCTGGGCGTTGGAGGCCGGAACCCGTACCTGGATGGGGTTTCAGGGTGAACCGCGTCAATTACAGCGCCTGGTGGAAGAAACCGCCAGCCAGCCGGGCATCGTTTATATTTGCGTGGTTTCCAGCAATGGACAGATTTTGGCGCACAGCGACCAGAGTCTGGTGGGCACGGTATTACCCAAAAAGCAGTTTCCGGAAGCTGCCGACGATACCGCCATGTGGCGTATGCGCGATGACGGCGACACTGCGGTTATTGAAGTCTTTCGTTTGTTTACGCCCATGAAAGACAGCCACCACCGCCGCAAGTCCAACAACGAGCCCAACCAGGTCCTGAGCCTGGGCATGGGCGCGGGACGCCATCACCGCCCGGATTCCAGCAGTTTGTGGAACGAACTTACGGCTGATTATAAAAGCATGGCCATCGTGGGCATGGACCGCAAGCCGCTGGAGCGGGTTTTGGCCGAAGATTTCAGCAACAACCTGCTCACTGCCCTGGTGGTGGCTTTTGTGGGCCTGGGCGGTTTTATTTCCCTTTTTTGGGCGCATAACTACCGCCGCTCCCGCCGCCTGCTCAAAGACACCCAGGCCCTGGCCTCGCAAGTGGTCACCAGCCTGCCGCTCGGCCTGATCACCAGCGAACCGTCCGGACGCCTGGGCATGATCAACAGCGCGGCCCTGGGCAT
>CAZNBK010000241.1:0-3987 GCA_964571105.1 uncultured Desulfovibrionaceae bacterium | reverse complement strand
ATCACCCGTCCGCTGATACTGCCTTGGCTGGGGGGCAAATTCACTTTTGTTGCCCCGGTATTTTCCCTGGTAGATTTCTCTGGGGTATATTTGTCCGGGGTATATTTATCTGGGGTAAATTTCTCCGGGGCATATTTATTCGGGGCAGCTGCTTCCGGGCTGGGTATTTTTGCGGCGGCTGTTTCTGGTTTTTGCAGCTGAACAAAGGACAGGCTCAAAGATTCTTTGCCCGAGCGCGCTGCCCGCGACAATTCATTGAGCCAGGCGGGCACGGAAGAGTTCAGCCTGTGTCCGGTAAAATGGCACCAGGAAGACTGGATTTGCCGGGCGTCCATCCCTGCTTCGCGGCGTTCAAACGGGCAGGTTCGGGCGTGGGTGCAGGGGCTGAGCGGGAGGCAGCCCCGGCCCATGGCCGTCTGCCGCGCTTGGGAGATAATTTTGCCGCCCAGGCGGTTGCCCGGCTCAACCAGGAGCAGCTGCCCGCCCGCTTTGGGCAGTTTAATCAGATTGGCGGTCAGCTGGCTGATATGCCCGGAAAAGGTAGTTTGCCGTCCGGGGGGTAGTTCATTGAGCACGTTGCAGGCCGTGACCAGGTCAAAAGTGTCCCTGTGTTTGCTCAAAATCCGCTGCAGCGGTTCGGAAATCAAGGTAAAGCGCCAGGGCGCGTCCGGGCCGGTCAGTTCTTTGAACAGCTCCAGCCCCAGGCGCATGCCGGGCGCGGCTGTGTCCAGGCAGGTGAAATTCAGCGGCAGTGTCCTCAGTTCCGGGCGTCCCAGCCAGAGAGCCAGGGGCAGGGTTAATGGCCCGCTGCCGATATCCAGGCATTTGCTGCCGGGGCGCAGCTCGAGTTTCAGGCCGGGCAGCAGGCTTGTGAGGCGCAGGAGATTCCAGGGTAGAAAATACCACAGGTAGGCGGCGGCCAAGCCGGGCGTGCTCCAGTAAGAGCGCCCGCGCAGCTCACTGCGCCGGGTGGTCAGCATTTCCGACAACTGGGCAACTTGCCGCGCCAGATTGCGTTCTCTGGTCTTGTGCGCAGGCAGCACCGCGCGCAAAATTGCCGGGAAAGCAGCCGGAATTCCGCTGGACGGGCTTGCCTTGGGAGTAAACACCGCAGCATGCTGTTGGGAGATTTTCAGGCAGCTTTCCCGCACCAAAGGCGCGGGCGCGTCAGTTTTCGGCAATGCCGCCGCTGCGGGTTTGTTTTGAGCCTGACGGCGTTGCCCGCGAGTGCTTTGTTTATTCATGGCGGTCGGACGGCGGGAAGTTGAACTGCATGTGTTTCAGAAACCTGGTCATAAAGGCTTTGTCGGCGGTGAGGTTCAGCGCATAGGCGCTTTTGGCCCAGGCCACAGCCGAGTCCCGCGCCTGGGGGCTGCCGAGCAGCAGTTCTGCCCCGGCCAGAGCCGTGTTGCCCAGTATCCGGATGTTTTTTTGCGGTAGGGAATCGGGCAGAAAACCCAGCCCGTAAAGGTCCTCAAGGTTGACGTATTGGCCGAGCGCCCCGGCCAGGAAGCAGGCCGACAGGTCTTTGGGCGCAAGCCGGGCCGCATCCAGCAATGTATCCACAGCCAGGCTGAAAGCGGCTTTAACCTTGAGAATTTCCTCAACGTCCGTGCCGGTGAGGCTTAAATTGTCCACCAACTGCAACTCCAACTGCCCGCTGCGGTTGTGCAGCCCGGCGGTAATCTTTCGGGCCAGCGGCGGTAAACCGTCAGTATTGAAGCGCCCGTCGTCGCCGATGATCTTGAGTTGGCGCAGTTGCCGGTGCAATGACAAGTAGCCGGTGCCGCTGATTCCCGTGTACGCCGCCAGGGGTGCGGGGCTTTCCGGCATGGGCCGCAGGCCTTGCGGCGTGGTTTCAAAGCCGGTAATGACGCCTGCTTCGCCGCCAACCCCGGCCAGAGCGCCGTAACTGAGCCCGATGCCTTCTAGGGCCGGACCCAAAGGCACGCTGACCGCCAAAGAGCGCTTGGCCGACAGGGCCAGCACAAATTCGCCGTTGGTGCCGAGGTCGGCCAGCAAAAACGGATAGGCCGGTTTGGAATCAAGCAGCAGGGCCATGCCCGCGCTGATGTCCGAACCGATAAACGGGGAAACTTGCGGCGGAAAATATATGGGCGGCAGTCCCGGCAAGTTTTCCGTATGGTTGCCGCGAAACTCAAGGGAGTAGGGGGCCGAAGCCAAACCCAGCACAGACGCGCCCCGGGTCAGGGCAATCATGGCGGTGTTTCCGGCCAGACAAATTTCTTCCACCGGACCCGGCAAATCGGCAATAATCCGGCGCAAGGCAGCCAGGGTAAGCGTCTGGAGGCGTTTTTCTCCGTCCGGCGCAAGGGCGGCGGCCAGGCGGGACAAAACATCGCTGCCCGCACCCATTTGCGGGTTAAGCTCTTTGCCGGAGCACACAGGCGAAAACGTTTCGCTGCTTTTGCCCGAGACGGCCAGGGCCGACCAAAGCAGGCTGGTTGTGCCCAGGTCTACTGCCAGGCGCAATTTCTTTTCTTTTGCCTTGGCGCTTGGCTTGGCCTGCCGGGCAGCCGGGGCAGAATTCAGAAGATTGACATCCATGCGCACATGGCAGTCGGCCAGAACTTTGTGCCGGCAACCCAGCCGCCAGCCGTCGTTGACGGCTTCCACGCCCAGTATTTGTTCATCTTCAGGCAGGGGAGGGGGCGGCTCGGAAACAAACTGCACCCGGCACAGGCCGCAATGCCCCAGCCCGGAACACAGCGGCTTGACTGCAAATTCGCCGGACAAAAAAATGCTTTGCGCCAGGGTTTCTCCCCTGCGGGCGGAAAGGCGGTGCTCTTCACCGTTAAGTGTGCTTACCAGCAGTTGCATCATTACAGACTATGCTTTAGAATTTTTATAAGGTTGGCCGTTGAAGGCTGATGCTCAAGTGTAAGATATCCCGCCTGAAAACAGAAGTAAAAGATTGTTTGTTTTGGCGATTTATCACCAGGCTCGATTGGGGCGTCCGGTTAAGCGCCCGCTTAAACATCCGAGCCTTTCCAAACGGTGGGTCAGGCGGTGGTCCAAACGGTGGTATTATAATTGCAATAAGCTGCCTGAGACTGATTAGATAACGACCGATAAGGTTTTTGTTAACAAACAGACCGAGTGAAATATGAACAAAGTTTTGGCGCAAGATGAAGTCGATGCCCTGTTAAGGGGGCTTTCCGGCGGTGAAATAGAACAGGAAAACGACATTCCGGAGGATGATTCCGGGGTTGTGGCTTTTGACCTGGCCAACCAGGACCGCATTATTCGCGGGCGCATGCCGGTGCTGGAAATCGTCAACGACCGTTTTGCCCGGCTGTGCACGCACGCCCTGACCAACACCGTGCGCAAACGCGTTGAGCTTAACCCCATTTCCATTGACATGACCAAGTTTGGGGATTTCATGCGCTCTTTGCCGGTGCCGACCAGTATTAATATTTTTAAAATGGAGCCGTTGCGCGGCAATGCCATCATGGTGGTGGACGCCCGTCTGGTCTTTGCCCTGGTGGAAAATTTCTTCGGCGGTGCGGGGTCGCAACCCAAGATCGAAGGCCGTGAATTTACCCGCATCGAGCAGGTCATTGTGGACCGGGTGATTAAAATAGCCCTGGATAAAATGGAAGAATCCTGGCGTCCGGTGCACGAAGTCAACCTGGAGCTGATCCGCTCGGAAATCAACCCCCAGTTCGCGGCCATTGTGCCGCCAAGCGATGTGGTGGTGGTAATTACTTTTGAAGTGGAACTGGAAACCGCCATTGGTTCTCTGGTTGTCTGCCTGCCCTATGCGACCATTGAGCCCATCCGTTCCAAGCTGCACGCCAGTTTCCAGACCGAACGCCTGGAAGTGGACCATGCCTGGGTGGGCCGCTTGAAAGAACGCCTGATGGAAACCCCGGTGGAGCTGAAAATTCGTTTCGGCGACAGCAGCATTACTAATCCCAATATCGTAGAGTCGGGCTACGCCTCTTGGAACGCCGAGAGCGCGGC
>CAZNBK010000240.1:0-4020 GCA_964571105.1 uncultured Desulfovibrionaceae bacterium | reverse complement strand
AACCCCAATAGGGAGCAGGATAAACCAGACGTGACCTCTATTCTGAAAAATAATTGACGCCTGGGCATGAATTTTTATTCATTCGCTAAACCAAAACGGTCGCCAAGTTTCCCTGGCGACCGTTCTAATTTAATGCTTATTTTTCTTCAGCTTTTTGTGGCGGAGTTTGTGCCTGATGCGGCTGGTGAATGAACAATTGCGCCGGATACATGCCTTCCACCTGAGGCACCTGCAGCCCCAGCTTGGCTTCCTGATTGACCAGAATGGGGCCAGACAAATTGAGCGCGGTTTTTTCCGGCTTACCCGGAGGAATGGAAACCGTAACCAGAATGGCCACCTGCTCACGGCTGCTGATGTTCAGAAGTTTTTGTTCCGCCTCGTTAACGCGGATCTGATATTCGTCCATAAAACAATACGGATCCGCCACCAAAAGCCCAAGGCGCGAGTCCTGCATGCTTTGCAGCACTAAAAAAGGCGCATCGGGGCGAATCTGCAAAAGTGTGAACTCGTGCTGATCTTCATAGCCCATGAGGCCTCGCGGAAAATGGATAATCTTATCCTGGGCAACAGTCTGCCGCCCCAGCCGCGTTTCGATTATTTTTTCGTTCCGGTCCATAACTGTGTAGCCGCCAACAGGTCGGCATCGCTTGTTTCCAGGGCCTGTCTATTTTGTTCCCGCACCCGCAAATATACTTCCTCCCGGTACACCGTTGTATCCGGAGGCACGGTTATGCCCAGCTTGATTTGCTTGCCCTGCATGCTGAGCACGGTTATTTTTATATCTTCGCCCAGAAAAATGCTTTCTCCGGGGCGGCGGGTCAGTATCAGCATAATAATTTTAATGCCGGTCTTGCTCTACCCGGCACGGGTTTTCAGGTTATTTGCCCAAAAGCAAACCTGTATATCACTGTAGCCGCAAGCCGGAGCTTTGGCAAACAAAACCGGTTTTGGCCTAAATATAATTCAGCAGGCTCATCTGCATAATCATGGATGAGGATTTCAGCACGCTCTGATAAGCCAACTGCTGCTGCGAAAGCTGGATCATGAGTTTGGAGAAATCCACGTCCTCCACGTTGGACAGGGTCTGCGTTTCGGTCAGCTCCATGGAATCCAGCATGGTTGCGCAAGCGCTCAGCCGGTTTTCACGACCGCCGAGGTTGGCTGCATGGGTCAGAATCATGCTGTCGGCGATTTTCAGTTCTTCCAAAGCTCTTTGACAACCGTCCTGACTGTTGGTTTCCGCATAGGCAATGGCCCGGCCCAGCACTTCAAACAGGTTGCGGGAATCATCATCGCCATACACGGTTTTGGGGTAATCGTCGCTGGGGCTTTTATAGATGCCGCCAAAAACATCCTTGCCGATGTTGTTGATGTTTATGTACTCATCAGCGCTGATTTCCAGCTTGATATGCGCCCGCCGGGGGTGGACCACAAACTGGTCGCCGGCCACGGGCGCGCCGGTAATATCCAGAAAGCCGCCGGGAATGAGCAGCCGGTCGCTGTTCACTTCATTGCCGGTTACCCAGGACCCGCCGCCGTCAATGCTGTAAGAATAGATGTGGGGGGGGCCGGGCGTATCAACCCGCACCACTATGTCATTGGGGAAATAACCCTGGGCTTCGCCTGTGGCCGTACCGACGTTGCCGTCATAGGTGTTCACATCAATGGCGTCTTCATCGTCGCCCTGGTAAATGGCCGTGGGCCGCACATACATCCAGGTGCCGTTATTCGTTTCGTTCTTGTTTTCCGGATCGACGGCAGTAACCGAGGGAACGCCGCTGGGGTGGTGCACAATCACGTCCACGCCGCCCAGGGATATGGTCGTAGAATCAATGCCTGGCGGCTGAACGGTGCCGTCTTTCCAGGTTTTGCCGCCGTCATCGGAATAGCGCACGGCCATGCCCGCGGCGAGCGGCCCATCATCAAGAAACTGCACGACTATCGTACTGGCCGAGCCGCCCTGCACTTCAAAATCAACATCGTCCGTTGCAAAAGTCTTGTCGTTGCAGGTGACATTGAGCCCCTGCACAAAGGCCGGCTGGTCGGTTTTCTGACCGGCAAAAATATGCTGCCCTTCATATTTGGCGTTGGCCAGCTGAATCATCTGCTCATAGATATGCCGCATTTCAAAGCTGATTTCCTCACGGTTTTCGCTTTGAAAAACGCCGTTGGCGCCCATTTGGGCCAGTTCGGTGAACCGGGTGATCAACGTGGACACCTGGGTGCTGAGGATGCCGTCTGCGGTTTTCAGCCAGCCTTCGGCGGTTTGCACATTCTTCTGATACTGGCCGATATTGTTCAGGGAAGACCGATAATTGAGCACTCGGGACATGCCCGCCGGGTCATCGGAGGGACGGTTGATCCGTTTTTCCGTGGCCGACTGTATGTTGGAGTTCATCAGATCCGAGAGGGTCTGGTTCATGCTGGTGAGCATCTGCCCATACATACTACGTTGTGAGACGCGCATAAAATACATGGCTGCTCTCCTGGTGTTATTGCTTCAGACCCAGCAGGGTCTGGAACATCTGGTCCGCGGTGGTAATCAGCTTGGCCGCGGCCTTGTATGAATTCTGAAATTTAATCAAGCTGGTCATTTCCTCATCCAGGTTCACCCCGGCCAGGGCGTTTTGCCGGTCATCCAGATCATTGGCCATGGTCCGTTGAACTATGCCGTTAAACCGGGCAGTGGCCGTGTCGGTGCCCACCTTGCCGACCAGACTGCTGTAATAGCTGCCCAAGGTGCCCTGAACTTCTTTGCTCCGGCTGGTGCCGGGTATGGTGATGCTTTTGCTGCCCAATGCGGTGATCGCGTTGGAGGTGGCGTTGTCGGCAATGTTACCTTCAAAGCCGCCGTTAATGGCGCCAGCGCAAATACGGTTCAGGTCGTTTACAATGGCGCTGTTGATGCCGATATTGCTGCTGGAGTCGCCGCTGAAAAAGGTATTCAGACCCAAGGCGGCCATCAGCCCGGACGAGTCGTCGCTGACCGCAAATTCATAACCGGGCGCTGCCACAATCTGCAACTGATTGTTGATAATGGAGGCGCTGATCATGCCGCTGAACGGGGCCGAGGGGTCGTTGATGGCGTCGGCAACATCCTGCAGGGTGTGCACTGCCGGGTCAAAGTTGGCGCCGCCGCCAAAGTCCAGAGGACTGAATTCCTCCACCTTGCCGCTGGCCGCATCAAAAACATAAAAAGTGACGTTGCCTTCCTGCAGGCGATTGCCGAAAGCCAGGCCGGAATGGTCCGCGCCCAGGGGAATATTGGTATCCTGCACCCTGAATTCGCCCTGCATGAGCGTATTGTTGACCAGACCCACGCCCTGCGAATGCAGGCGGTTTACTTCCCAGATCAGAGTCTGGGCCGTGTTGTTGAGCATTTCCTGATACTGGCCGATATTGTAATCGCGGAAGGCCAGGTATCCGGCCAGGCTGCCCCCGGTCATGCGCCGGCTATTCTCAGTGCCGTCCATCATCAGCTGGGGCGAAATATTCAACGGGTTACTGGTGGGGGTCACCCAGTATACCGCGCTTTTGGGCGTAATTACATAGCGGTCTCCGGCAGCCAGGGCAGGGAGCATGGGGTCGTCGCCAAAGGAGATGCCCAAGCCGTCGACAACCACTTCGCTGTCGCTGGTATTACAGTCAAAAAGCCGCGGGTTGCCGTATTCATCGCTCAACCAGGTCTTCCCGCCGTCATAGGACACCTTGAACTGTGAAACTCCGTCACCGGCTGTGCCGCCGGTTACGATTTCCACGGTATATTCATTATAGCTGTGCCCGGAGAAATTCAGATCCTGGGGAACTGTCCCTGAGTTTATAGGATACTTATCCACCTGGGGGCCTTTGAATTGCAGTTCAAAGGCGGTTTCGCTGTCCACCAGGGTATGCCCGGCCAGGGTCATGACCGTACAGTCGCCGCCGCCCCGGTCAAGGAGATTGATATCAATAATGGTGGACAGCTCGCGCACCAGCTGATCGCGCTGGTCCAGCAGGGTGTTGGCGTTATTATAGCCCGGC
>CAZNBK010000239.1:0-4035 GCA_964571105.1 uncultured Desulfovibrionaceae bacterium | reverse complement strand
CCGAGCGCCAGGATATCGGCGATAATCTCGTCAGAGGCCCGGGCGGCAATGGGTTTGCCGCAGGTGGGGCAATACATGCGTCCCAGGCGGGCGTAAAAGACGCGCAGAAAATCGTAAACCTCGGTGACCGTGCCCACCGTGGAGCGGGGATTGCGGGTGGCGGTCTGTTGCTCCAGGGAAATTGCCGGAGACAGGCCTTCGATTTTGTCCACATCGGGCTTGTCCATTTGGGGCAGAAACTGCCGGGCATAGGTAGACAGTGATTCCACATAGCGGCGCTGGCCTTCGGCATAAATGATATCAAAGGCCAGGGTGGATTTGCCCGAACCGGACGGGCCGCAGACGACCACCAACTGCTCTCTGGGAATATCCAGGGTGAGGTCTTTCAGATTGTGCTCGCGGGCGCCTTCGATGTGAATACAGTGCGCGTTGGGCTTGCCGTTGGCCGTGGAGGGAAAAGTTTCTCGTTTGCTCTTGCTCATAATCAATATGTCGGCTGCCGACATGGCCCGGGCCATGCCGAAGTTATTTTAAGGTTGATCGGATGAATACAGCTACATGAACAGTTTGCCCAGGACGCAGATCCAGACCAGGGAGGGCAGTAAGTCGAGCACATTGATGCGCCGCAGATCAAGCAGATTGATGCTGATGCCGAAGATAAGCACTCCGCCCACGGCTGTAAACTCGTTCAGTATGGGGCCGGTGACCCAGGGCTGCAAGTAGGCGGCAAACAGGGTGATGGTCCCCTGATAAACCAAGATGACCAGACCGGCCAGGGAGACGCTCGCCCCAAAGGTGGAGCCCAGGGCCAGGCAGATGAAAAAATCCAGCAGGGATTTGGTATACAGGATATGCGCGTTGCCGGTGATGCCTTCGTCAATGGACCCCAGAATGGCCATGGCCCCCACACAGCAGATCATCACCGTGTTGATGAAGCCTTCCACAAAGTTTTTGTTGCGGCCCAGGGGGCTGGCTTTCAGCCGGTCGCGCAGGGCTTCCACGGCTTTGGTGCTGCGTTGTTCCAGGTGCAGAAGCGCCCCGGTAATGCCGCCCAGGAGCAGGCTTAAAATCAGCAGCAAAATCTGCTCGCTTTTAATGCCCATCTGGATGCTCAGAATAATCATGGACAGGCCCAGGGCCTGAAAAACCAGGGAGCGCATATGCTCTGACATGCGCGTGCCGATGAGCATGCCGCAGATGCCGCCGGCAGCCACCGCGCCTGCGTTAACCAGAGTTCCGACCGGAATAATCACTTCAACCCGCTCCTGCTGTTAACAACCAAAGCCCCGTGCGGGGCAGCAGCCTGTATACGTCAAGGGCCTGAAAAATGCCAGCGCCGCATGCAAAAATATACCGGTCTTCCGATCCGCCCGGGCAGAAAATTTTTGCGCGGCACAGGCAGCGCCCGAGGAAGTTCCGGCATATTTTTTTTATCAGTCGACGGCAAACAAACGGATGGGGGCAAGAAAATATTGCTTTGACATGGACATCAGGAAGGGGAGTATGTATATTTTATATTCATAGGCATGCTGTCCGGCTAAACCGGGCAGGAAAGATTCATGAAACAGATGCGCGGAATTGTTTATTCAAGCTTAAGGAGTCGGATATGCGCGGCCTGACGGACAAGCCGACAAAGGTGATATTGCTCGCAGCTTGTGCTTTTTGCCTGGTTTTCTCTCCTGCTCCGGCTTTGGCTGCGCCGGAAGAAGGGGACTTGCCGGATGACCCGGCGTTGTCTTCCTCGTCTTCTGCATCCTCATCTTCTACATCCTCGTCTGGCTCCGCCGAGGAGCCTTTTCCACAGTCATCTGCCTATGACAGCCACAGTACTGAAGATTTGGATTTAATCCGCAGTTTTGAGCAGCAGTGGTCGGTTAACGGCACGGCAACCGTACCGGCAATGGATTCCGACAGCGAGCAGGCCTTTGCTTCACCCTTGAAGGTCACGCCGCCGGAAGGCAGGCACCCTACGGCCCTGCGCTTGTTCCGGCTTATTCCGCCCACCATTTTCGACAATACCGTGCAGGGGCTGGATGAAAACGACAAGCAGGTGCTGGCCGATAACGGTCGGGCGGCCAACTGGGTCCTCAATCATCTGAGCAATGACGACCTGGAATTTACCTCCACGGTGCCGTATTCCAACACCAAAGTCCGGCTGCATTTGTTTTACGCGGTCAATGGCGATATTTTTGTCGCCTGCGGCGCAGAATCCGGCGATGGCTGCGCCATGGAGCTGTGGCAGAGGGATACGCGCGGGCGGATTATCCCCGTGCCCATTCCCGATGAACCGTCCATCAGCGAATTTCTGGTCCCGGAGCGGGAATGCCCCGCCGAATATGAAGTGACCATGCTCATGTGTCTGGACGCAGAAGCCCCCAGGCTTAAGGCCGTGCCGCTGGTGTGGACGCCCACCGGTCTTGGTTCGCTGCCCTTGGACTACGATATTTATTATTTATGGAACGGCGAGACTTTTGTGAAAACCGCTGTACAGCACGCACCCTGATGCGCGCCGCATTTTTGGGAGATGATTTTTTTTCTTCCACGGCTGGCTAAATATATTTTTTAGTATTATATTATTACTTAACAAATAAAAGTTAGCACCTACTTGTAAGGTAAAGGTTACAACGTCCGAAAGGATTTTGCCGACTTCGTCGGCGCAAGCAGCCGGAAGCATATTTTCCCGGCTGTGATCCTGCAAAGATATCAGCAAAAGCCGGTATTTTTGCCATTAAACACTAGGAGGAATTATGAACAAGCTTTACTCTCGGTCTTGCCTTCTCTTGGCTCTGGCCCTGCTTATCGGTGCGATTTTTATCGTGCCGGACAGCGCATTTGCTCAAGGTCAGATCACCAAAAGCGATGAAGTCGGCTCCACTCCCATTGTCACTCTGCAACGTTGGCAAGCTGCTGAAGAAAGCGAACGCTATTCCTTCCTGATCGGCTTTGTGACCATGCTGGAAATTGAACATGCCTGGCAGGGCGACAATCCGCTCCCCTTCAAGCAAAGCCTCATTGATTGCTGGTTCCAGGGGCTGCAGGGAATGTCCTACAAGGAATTGTATGTTCGTATAAACAATTATATCGCCGAACATCCCAACGATCTTGAATTGCCTCTGCCCCAGGTGATTTGGTTCGATGTGGTTCAACCTAAGGTCGCGGACAAAATCCGCGCTGAAAAATAAGGAGCTTATCCATGAAGAAAACCATATTAGTTCTGGCTTTGGTCTTTGGTTTGCTGGGCGGCTCTGTGGCCTGTACCAACATGAATAAAAGTCAGCAGGGCGCGCTTAGCGGCGGCGCCATCGGCGCTCTGGGCGGCGCAGGCATTGCGGCTATTGCCGGCGGCAGCGGCACTACCGGTGCGCTTATCGGTGCAGCCGCAGGCGGCATCACCGGCGCTATCTATGGGCATAACCAGGAATAATCCGGCTAGCGCAGGCTGAGCGCCTGCTCCTCTTTTGGAGAAACGTTTTTCCGAAATCGATATGTTACGCCCCCATCAAATAAACAATTTGATGGGGGCGTTGTTATAACTTGGCGCTCTGCTGCCGGAGCGTGCGTCAATTAGGCTAAAGTTAAATGCCTAGCCCAGCACCCGGTAAAGCACCGGGTTTTTAAGCAGCAGTTTACGTTCGGCCATTCTGTCGATGGACCTGCGCATATCTATGGCTTTGGCCTCGTGAGTCATAAAGACAATGGGCACAGACTCGGGGTTCTGTTCCTTTTGAATGGCCTGGGCCACGCTGACCTTTTCTTCGGCCATGCAACCGGCCAGGTCGCGCAGCACCCCGGGCTGGTCCGGAACCATAACCCGCAGATAGAATTGACTGACGGCCTCGTCAGCCGGGAACACATCCGCCGGGGGCAGGGTCTGCTCTATAAATCCGGTATTGTTGGGCAGGGCCTCGCGGGCTACCGACATGATGTCGGCGAGCACAGCCGAACCCGTGGGCACGCCGCCCGCGCCTTTGCCGTGCATGAAAATGGGGCCGGAGGCGTTGCCTTCAACGCGCACGGCATTGTACACGCCGCCCA
>CAZNBK010000238.1:0-4057 GCA_964571105.1 uncultured Desulfovibrionaceae bacterium | reverse complement strand
GGTGATGCGCCCGTCGTTGGTGACATCGTCCAGATAAAAGATGTCGTTGCCGCTGCCGCCTTCAAAAACCCGCTTCAGTGCAGGGGCTACGGCCACCTGGCGCGGCGGGATGGAGACGTCTGTCTGGTCCGTATACAGGTAGTTGTTGCTGCCGTCCTGCCCGGCAAAGGCCCAGTCGCCTTCCAGGATAAAGGTATTGGAGGCGCCGCCTTTTACAAACAGAATTTTATTGCTGCCGAGCATGTTCAGGCTGTTATTGTCCAGGCGCAAAATGTTATTGCCGGTGCCGGTGAAGTCAATGACGGTGATACCGCTGATGTTGTTCGCGTTGCTGCCGGTAAAGTCAAAGGTGAGATTGCCCGTGCCCGCCTTGATGGCGTCGGTGCCGCCGTTGCCGCTGATGCTGGCGAAATCGGAGCCGGAAACAGTGTTGTCGCCGGTAACGTCATACAGGGTAAAGACGTCGTCGCCGCTTTCGCCTGCGCAAACCCGCTTCACGGTGGATTCCACCTGTACTTTTCGACCGGCGGAATCGACATACTCAAGGAATGTCTTTGGGCCATCGCTAATCGGGTTGGGGTTCATGGTCCAGCCGTTGCCGGTTAACTGGAAAGTGTCGCCGCTGTCGCCCAGGATGCGCAGCGCGGACGACGCCCCGCCCGAGTAAAAGCCCAGCTTGGTCAGGCTGGATTCATCCAGCACTACGGTGGTGTTGGTGGCGTTTCCGGACAGGTCAATGGCCTGGATTTTGGTCACCGTGGCGCTGCCGGTAAGTCCGGTGAAATCCAGAATGGTCACATCCGGGGACAGGGTAAGGGTATTGCTGCCGTCGCCGCCATTGATCGACGCAAAATCATCTACGGTCACTTTGCCGTCGCCGGTGATGTCCCAGACGAACAGACGGTCGTCGCCGTTGCCGCCGGTATAGGACGGCATGATTTCCTTGCCGATTTTCAGAGTCTGGCCGCCTGTATTGGTAAACACCAGATAATCGGCCTGGCTGGAATCGCAGCTCCACTCGCCGCTGAGCTCAAAGGTATCGCCGGTTTTGCCCTCGATGGTCAGGCTGTTTTTACCCAGGTTGGTCAAGGTCTCCGGGCTGAGCAGAATTTTACTGCCCGCGCTGCCCGTAAGGCCGCTGATGTCGATTGTTTCCACATTGGAAATCTTGCCCGCGCTGAGGCCGGTGGGGGTGAGGTCCAGGGTCAGCCCGGCCTTGTCCAGCATGATGGCATCGCCAAGGATTTCGCCTTTGCCGTCTATGCGGGCAAAGTCCGCCTCGGTTATTTTACCGTCGCCGCTGACGTCGCTGAGCACAAAGATGTCGTCCTGCGCGTCTGCACCGCTATAGGCCCGTTTCATGGCCGGGTTTATGCGCAGGGTATGGCCGTAACCGTCTTCATAAAACAGCCAGGTGCCGTCGCTGTCGGTGTCTTTTTTAACAAAGGTCCAGGTATCGCCTGCCAGTTCATAGGTATCGTCGGCGCCGCCGGTAATGCGTAAGGTTGCGCCCAGACCCGCGCTCATCCCGGTCAGGGCCGTGCTGTCCAGAATCACATGGTTGGAGCCGCTGCCGTTGACGTCGATGATTTCCACATTGCGGACCTGGCCGCTGCTGCCGCGCAGATCCAGGGTGTTGCCCTGGCCGGTGAGCTTGAGCGTGTCTGTGTCTGCGCCGCCGTCAATAAGGGTGAAATCGGCGGAGGTAACGGTCTGGTTGTTTCCGGAGGCATCGAGGATAAAGGTATCGTTGCCCGCGTCGCCATAGAGGCTGTCATTGGCCGAGTCGTTGTAGATAACGTCAGCGCCGTCGCCGCCGTGGATGGAGTTTGTGCCCGCGCCGCCGCGCAGAGTATCGTTGCCTGCTCCGCCGTAAATGACATCGTTGCCCGCGCCGCCGGTTACTGTATCATTGCCGTTACCGGCATCGATGAGCACCGAGGCTTCGTTGTGGGTGGTAAGGGTATCCGCTGCGTTGCCGCCGGTGATTTTGCGGGTAAGGGACTGAGCAACGTACAGATTTTTGCCGTCAGCCGTGTACTTATAGCAGGGAACCCCTTCAAAGGTTTCCGTGCCTGCGTAGGCCCAGCCCTGTCCGGAGAGGTTATAGGTGTCGCCGGGTTTTCCGGTGATGAACAGATTGTTCTGCCCGTTGGAACCGGCCATGTCCGCAAAGGATTCGGGGGTGAGAATGATGCCGTTGCGCAGGCCGCTGCCGCCGTTGAGGTCGATGATTTCCACGCCTCTGATGTGTGCGTCGCTCATGCCCGTGCAGTCAAGGATTACCCCTATGGCCGCGCCGTCCACATCGGTGAGGCGGTGTACGCCGTCATTGTCAAGCCGCAGGGTGTCCTTGTTGTCGCCGCCGTCGGCGATGTAGAAGTCGGATTCGTTGATATATCCGTAGCCGGGTTCGCCGTGGACGGTGACGTCGTGCAGGATGAGGGTGTCGTTGCCTTTGCCGCCGTAAAGCTGGTCAAAATTGCCCGCGCCTTCGCCGCCGCCGCCGTCCAGAATGTCGTCGCCTTCGCCGCCGTAAAGCTGGTCGTGCCCTTTGCCGCCGGTAATGACGTCATCACCGCCCTGCCCGTAAATGGCGTAGTTGCCGGTTTCCTCGGCGGGACGGCTGGAATAGTCGAGATTGTCGGCAGCTGCGCCGCCTTCCACCACCACGGCCAGGTTGTTGTGCACCAGCACCTGCTTGCCGCTGCCGGATTGATACAGCGAATAGCCGGTGCTGCCGGTGATGGTGTTGGGAACGGCCTGCCAGCCCTCTCCGGAGGTAAATTCAACTTTGTCGCCGATGCTGCCGTCGATGCGGATGATATTTGCACTGAGGTCTTCTGCAGCCACCTGGCCGTTCAGTGCAGCAACCCCGGCCTCGCTGAGCAGAATGGCATTCGTGCCCGGGTTGCGGCCTTGCCCGGCTGAGGGCAGCCCCAGGTCGATAATTTCTATGCTGGTGAGTTTGTCGGCGGCTGCGGCGCTGGTAAAGTCAAAGGTGATGCCGCCCTGGTCGCTTTTAATCCGGTCGATGCCTTCGCCGCCGTTTATTTGCGAAAATGTCGTCGGGTCCAGGGCGGTGCCGGAAGACGCAACCATAAAAGTGTCGTCGCCTTCCTCGCCGTAGAGCTTGCCCTTGCCGTCACCGGCGTCATAGATAACGTCGTTGCCTTTGCCCGCCCGGATGACGTCTTCGCCGCCGCCGCCCCGGATGATGTCATCGGTGTGGGTGCCGAAAATCCATTCATTGGCGCTGGAGCCGGTCAGGTCGTTGGTGGCGTGGATTTCCACCCCGACCTTGCCGTCGGTATTGTTGTAACCGTCCGTGGCCGTGTAGGTGAAGTTGTTTTCCACCAGTTTGCCGTTGTTGGCCATGTCTTTGATGGCGCTCATATCCTCGTCCAGGTCATAGACGAGTTTGCCCTCGGCATTGATTCTATACGACCCGAAAGCTGCGGAGGGGTCTGTGTCGGCAAGGGTTTTCAAGGTATCGCCGTCGGCGTCGGAATCGTTGCCGAGGACGTCGATTTCAATATTGTCGTGCGCGCCCTTGCTGCGGTCGGTGGGCACCATGACGATAATTTTGTCGTTGACGGTAACCGGGGCGCGGTCGTCGTCCTGCACCGTGGTGGTCACCTCAGCAACCCCGGCTGACGATTCGTTGCCGTGCACGCTGACCACGGTTACGGTAAAGGAGTCATCGGGCTCCACGAATTTGTCGTTGATCAACTGATCCAATGACCAGGAGGCGCTGTTCTGCCCGGCGGCAATGACCAGGGTGACTTCAAAATAGCCGTCGCCGACCGCGCTGACCTGGTTTACGCCCGCTACCCGACCTTCCAGAAGCCCTTCCACCCGCCCCCCGGCGGGCTTGAAGCGCAGGACCACGGTCACCGGCTCCAGCGCAGTGGCTCCGCCCTCCAGGGCTACGGTATAGGTGTTTCCGGCCGGGTGAGTGGCCGGGCCGGGGTTTTGCGAGCCGGGATAAGTATGCGTCCCACCGCTTTCATTGGCGCCGTTGTTTATGGAGCCGTCATAATTGGTGGAAGCCCCT
>CAZNBK010000237.1:2263-4068 GCA_964571105.1 uncultured Desulfovibrionaceae bacterium | reverse complement strand
CGGCTGCATCGATGTGATTGTCTTTCAGCAGTACCATGCCTTCCAGGGTGAGGCGGTGGTTTTGCCCGCCGCCAACCCGCACGGCGTACTTTTCCGGGTAACGCAGGCCGGGCAGGGTTTTTCGGGTGTCCAGCAGCACCACGCCGGTGCCGTCAAGTTTTCGGGCGTAATGGGAGGTGAGTGTGGCCACGCCGGACAGGTGGCTCAAAAAATTGAGGATTATCCGCTCGGCGCGCAAAATCAGCCTGGCCGGTCCGAAAAGTTCTCCCACCACATCCCCCGGCTCAACCTTATCGCCGTCATCCTTCAGGTCTTTCCATTCCCAGGCGATGAGCGGTGGCGCATTGAGGGTTTCTTCGGTCATGTCCAAAATTTGAGGAATAATCGGCAATCCGGCCACCACTCCGGGTTCTTTGGCGATAATTTCCGCAGAAATGGTTCTAATGTCGTCGAAAATGGCCAGGGTGGTGATGTCCGGCCCGTCCTCGGATAGCGACATAGCGATAGATTGCTGTAAAAAAGCCAGGGCCTCACCGTTGAAAAACGAATTGAATAAGGGGTCGTCGTCGCGCATGGTTTATAGGGGGCCGGAATATGCGCTGCCGCCGCATATCGGGTTTGTTTGTCTCCAGGGTTTGGATACGGGAAGAAAAGAGGCAACGCCCGGCAACATTTTTATGGGGGTTTGCGGCTGTTTAGTCAAGTACCATAATTATTCGCATGCAGCCTAGCTGCCGGTTTGCGGTTGCCCGGACTTGGGCCGCTGGCTCATGAGCAGAATGGCGGCAATAATGCAGACGCAGCCCAGCCAATGGTGCAGGCTGACCGGCTCGTTCAGGATAATGATGGATAAAATCAGCGCGCTGACCGGAATTACGCCGGTAAACGCGGCAATGGCATAGCCGTCGCAGGTTTCCGCGCCTTTAAAGATCAGGGTCATGGCCAGCACGGAAATGAATATGCCGTACCAGAACAAGGCCAGCCAGCCGGAAACGGGCAGGGCCAGCAGCGGCTCAAGCGGGGCTTCCAGAAACATGGGAATTATGCAGAAGGCCAGAGCCACCAGGCTGATAATCCCGGCATGCACCACCGGACTCAAGGGCTGGTGGGTGCCGCCCGCTCCGCTGTTTCTGTGCAGCAAACGGGAGAGCATGCCGAAAACGGCTTCACAACCGGCAGCGCACAAGACCATAAAATTGCCGAGCAGGTGATTGATGTTAAAAGCCTGTAGATTAAACGGAAAACCCTGCAAAATCATAATTCCCAGCATGGTCAGCAGCACGCCGACGATTTTGCGCTTGTTCAGAAATTCGCGCAGAAATACCCAGGTCAGCAGGGCGGTCAGGGCCGGGGTTGTGCCGGTAAGAATGCCGCCTTCGGCAGCGCTGGTTCTGGCCAGGCCCAGCGACAGGAAAACCCGGAACAAAAACACCCCGAAAAAAGCCTGCAAGAGCATAAAGCGCCATTGCGCCCCGCTCATCTTTCTGGCAGTGCGGCCCATTTCCTTGCCGCTGAGCAATAAGGCCGTAGCCAAAGAAACAATCAGGCTCATGCCGGTGATGGTAAACGGCCCCAGGCTGCCCACATAGCTGATGGCTACCACGGCCGAGCCGGTGAAGGTAAAGGCCGAGGCCAGAAAGAATTTGCCGTCGATTTTCATGGCGAGGTCAGTAACTTACCTGACGGTCTTTGACATAGCCGTGGTAGATTCTGCGCCCGGCATAGATAAAAGGCGTGTCCAGCACGGCCACGATGGCTTTGATGACGTAAGTCGAAATCAGAATTTCCAAGACCACCATGTCCGG
>CAZNBK010000237.1:0-2253 GCA_964571105.1 uncultured Desulfovibrionaceae bacterium | reverse complement strand
AGGCTACAACTGTTGACATGATTAGGGATCCTGAGGTCTTTATATACTTAAGTAAAGCATCTACAAATAATTTTATCATACCAGAAACTTCTAGAAGGCCTCCAAAGGCAATGGCGCAGAAGATCAGGCTGTCCAGCAACTGGCTGGCCAGTGTGCTGAGATTGTTGCGCAGCCAGAGAAAACGCCCCTGGGTTTTCTTTTTGATATGCAAAAACGCCCAGACATCAAAGCTTTGGGAAATGAGGTAAGCCACCAGGCTGGCCGCAGTCACCCTGGGCAGCAGGCCGAAAATGGCCTCCAGGTGCGGCTGCACAAAGTCGTCCGGGCCGGGAACGTAGACAAGCGCGATCTGCATATACACAGTGGCCAGCACCAAAAACAGGAAAGACATGAGCACCGCCCGGCGGGCCTCGGTTTTCCCGTAGCATTCCGCCAGGATGTCCGTGGCCAGGAATACGCCGCCGTAAAGAATATTGCCGAGGGTGGCGTTGATGCCGAACAGCTCCACCACTTTCAGCACCTGGATATTGGCCAGCACCAGGCTGAAAACCATAAAAGCCATCAGCCCCATGCGTCCGAACCAGCGAAAGATGAGAATGACGGCGGTCAAATCCAGCAAGGCGAAACCCAGCCAGATCAGCTCATTGAATCCGGTGAAAGGGGGCAATTATCCTCCAAAGTAGCGAATGGCCGCCACGCAGGCCATACCTACGGCCACGGTTCCGAAAAAACTGCCTCGGAAAGCCATGACAAAAGCCGGTATTGATGCCCATAAAAAGGCATTTTGCAAAGTAAAATTCAAAGCCTTGATACCGGCCTCATTTTTGACCATCAATAATTCAGGCCCCAGCAGGGCGGCCAGTACGGCTGCGGGCACAAAATGCAGCCAGCGGATAACCAGATGAGGCAAAGGCTTACCGGAAAGGAGCCACAATGGCAAGGCCCGTTGGGAATAAAGGCTTAGGAGCAGGCCAAAAGAGAGCAGAAGAATATCGGTGTTAATCATGCCCGGCCTCCTGGCCCTCAGCGTCTTGGCCTTCGGCCTGGCCGGAGTTCTTGTCCGGCAGGAAAATGCCCAGGGTAGCGGCAATAATGGCGCCCAGCATGATATTCCACTGGTCTTCACCGAGCATAACCATGCCTATGGAGGCAGCGGCTCCGGCCATGGCCACCAGAAACTGCGGCTTATCCAGCAGGCGCGGAGCGATCAGGGCCACGAACATGGCCGGAAGGGCATAATCCAGGCCCAGTTTGTTTACATCGCCCAGGCGGTCGCCCAGCAGCGCTCCCAGAAAACCGCCGGTGATCCAGGCGGCGTGTGAGGCGATATTGATGCCAAAGGTCTGGGCCACTCCGTATGGCGTGGCTGCTTCAGCCTCGGGCCTTAGCCCTTGCTTTTCCATTTCGGCAAAACGCCCGGCATGCAACGCGAAAGTTTCGTCTGTGAGCTCAAAGGCAAACAGAAGTTTGCGCCAGGTGGGCCAGCGTTTGAGCGGCGGCACCATGGCTGCGGACATGAGCACATGACGCAGATTGACCACGGCAGTAGACAGGATAATCGGTATATACCCGGCGCCCGCGCCGAGCATGGCCACGGTCATCAATTGCCCGGAACCGGCGAAATACAGCGCGCCCATGAGCAGGGCGTCCAGCGGGGTCATGCCTACATTCACGGCCAGCACGCCAAAGGCGAAGCTGACCGAGAGATAGCCTGTAACAATAGGCAGAGCCTTTTTCACACCGGAAAAGAAACCCTGCCTGATATTATTTTGGGAATCCCTGCTCTGCATAATCTGGTTTATCGGGGGGAAAACCCCAAGGAAATTTGCTTGCTGCAGCTCGCCTTCATTACATTTAGGGCTAGCGGACCTTGAGGTTTCCTGCCCCGAGCCCCCACCTTCCTGAACCTCAATAGGGGGCCTGGCATGGCTATAATTAACTCATTTCCCCCCGCTTTTCGGTTACATAAAGAAAACCGTTTGGGTTAAGGAGGGGAGGGCGTTTGAGGGAGGGGAACCTCAAGGGCTTATAGTCCTTGTGGTTCCCCTCCCTCTATTTAACTAGTTCTCGTAATAAGACCGCAGAATCTGGCTGCGCACCGGATGCCGCAGTTTACGCAGGGCCTTGGCTTCGATCTGGCGGATACGCTCACGGGTAACGTTGAACAGTTTGCCCACTTCCTCAAGGGTGTGGTCGCTCTTTTCCCCGATGCCGAAGCGTTTGCGCAGCACCTGTTCCTCTCGTGGGGTCAGG
>CAZNBK010000236.1:3531-4096 GCA_964571105.1 uncultured Desulfovibrionaceae bacterium | reverse complement strand
AGTCTGTGCAGGCTGGCCTTGATTGTGCTGGCCGTGGCCTTGTTTCAGGCCGGTTGCGACCAACGCCGCGCTTCGCCGCAGGACGGGGGTGTAATCATTGTGGATTACAGCGAACGGGATTTATCCATACCGCCGGAGCGGGTGATCTTTAAAGTCGGGTTTATTCACAGCGAAGAGCTTTCCGAAAGCGGTTGGGTGGGCGCCCATGAGCGGGCGCGCCTGGCCTTGGACGCCTTGCCCAGTGTGGAAACAGCGGTAAAAGCCAATGTGCCGGAGACCCGCGCGGTGCTGGAGGCCGTTGATGAACTGGTTCAGCAGGGGTGCTCGTTGATTGTGGGCACCGCATACGCATATGGCGATTACCTGGTTGAGGCCGCAGAAAAATACCCCAAGGTCAACTTCCTGCACTGCGCCGGATATAAAACCCAGCCCAATCTGGCGGTTTATTTCGGGCGCATGTACGAGGCCCGCTATCTTACCGGCATGGTGGCCGGGTTGATGACTTACAGCAATATAATCGGTTATGTGGCTTCCATGCCGGTGCCCGAGGTGATGCGGGGGATCA
>CAZNBK010000236.1:0-3521 GCA_964571105.1 uncultured Desulfovibrionaceae bacterium | reverse complement strand
CGCCTTTGCGCTGGGCGTGCAGGAGGTAAACCCCACTGCCCAGGTGCGCGTTGCCTGGACCAATGCCTGGAACAGCCCGGAATTGGAGCGGAGCACCGCAGAGGCGCTTATCGGCGTTGGCGCGGACGTGATTGCGCAGCATCAGAATTCTCCCGCCGCGCAGCAAGCGGCTGAAGAACACAAGGTTTTTTCCATTGGCTATCATACAGATTTAACCCGCTATGCCCCTTATGCGCATGTAACGGCTGCGGTCTGGACCTGGGAAGCCTTTTACCGGGACGTGATCAAGCAGATCAGAGACGGCGCCTGGGAAGGCGGCGTGCACTGGCCGGGGATGCGGGAAGGCGTGGTAGACATAAGCCCGTTCAGCCCTGATGTGCCGGAAGCCATCCGCAACCGGGTGCTGGAGCGGCGGCAGGAAATTATTGACGGGAGTTTTGTCGTCTTTCAAGGTCCGGTGCGGGATCAAAACAATAAAGAGCGCATTGCCGCAGGACGCCTGCCCGACGACCGGGATCTCCTGGGCATGACCTGGCTTGTGGAAGGGGTTATGGGCGCGCCTGAATAGCAAAAAAGTGACGGCCTTGCGGTAAACACGAAATTTTTTTTCTCCTCTTGCACTTGCTGCCATGGGGATTATTATTCATTATATTTACGTTATATTTAATGGCGTTGCGGGATTTGCCGCAGCGCAGCCCTTCTCAAAAGCGGCATTTCGGTATATGGTTTTGCCCCGGTGAAAGAGCATGGCATAAGCCGGCCTTGGGCCAGTGCTGCCGCCGGGGGTGGTTTTATTATTTTAATGTATGGAGAGGTTATAGACATGCCCCTTTATGACTATACTTGCGCATCTTGTGGTCATTTGTTTGAACTTTTGCTGCCCCGGGCAACGGATGATTCGCAGCCCTGCCCCAAGTGCGGCGGCGAAGGCCAGAAAGAACTGCCGATTCCCACTGTGTCCTCCGGTCGGACGCTGTCATATACCACCGGTTATGGCGAAAAGGCCAAGCGCCGGGACCGCGCCGAATCTTCCGGGCCGTGCCCGTTGAGTGAGGGCTGTGGCGGTTGCGCGCGGGATTTCCTCACCCCCTACAAACAGCAGTCGTAAGCGCAGCGGTTTGTTTCGGGCGCGGATGTTGTTCCGCTGCTGTTGTCGTATAGAGCTCAGCAAAAACCCTCCAGCACCGAAAGGCGTTGGAGGGTTTCTTTTATCCCTGGCTTGTTGAAAATAAAAAAGCAGAACTTTGCAGTTCTGCTTCGGATAGGCACTTTAGGGAAATGGGGTGGTTGCTATGGTCACCATAGTCCCAGGATCAAGGAGAAACCCCATTCCCCAAAACCCGCCTGTTGTCTACCCCCCAGCAGACCACAGCATAAGCTAAGCGACGGGAACCATTTCTGGTTTTTGGAAAATTCTTTTTTCAGTATATGTTGCCGGAAAATATTTAGCAAGCAAAAAGCCCGTGGATTACAGTCGGGACAACCGTGTTGACAGGCTCAGATGCCGTGAGTAGGTTTGCATATTGTTTTCAGCGGCCATGGCTGCCTGATGATTCCAAAACAATGAGGAGGGAATATGTCTTTTGTCCGCTTGCCGGTGTCCTCTGTGGGCTTGGTTTTATTGTTGGCGTTCAGCTTGATGCAGGCCGGTTGCGGCTGGCTGGGCGATTCCGGTCCCAGCTCGGAAGAGGTGTGGGGCATTAGTGAATCTGAATACCGGGACGGGTTTGATGAGGATATTCTCAAGCGCCAGCAGCCGGTCACGCGCACGGAAATAAACCGCATTCTGGCCGATGGCGCCTGGGCGGTGGGCGCGACCAAAGAAAGCCAGGACCCGCTGGCAGCCTATAATTTTCTTCTGGAAGAGCGAAAGTGGGACCAGGACCGCCTGGATTATATTTTGGTAAAAGTCCGGTATATAGTCGCCCAGCTTCAGGGACGGCAATTTACTCCGGGCGAAGCCCGTTTTTATGCGGCGCTCAACCCCACCCCGCAGGAAGTGGGGGTGGTCAACGGCAAGCTGGATGAGCTGGTGCAATTATTACAGCACTTCCCTCAATAAATCGCGCAATTGCCATGGGCCGGTAAAATTGCTTAGAGCATTTTTACATTGAAATTATATATTAAGCCAAATTGCTCTGGCGGTGCGAAGCTAAGCGTAGCAGCGCCCGCGAGATTGTCGCAGGCGGGATTTACTCCCGCCGTGGCGGCAATCTCAAAGCAAAAAGGCTCTAAAGGCCCGGCGGGTAGGGAGTAATGTTTTGGAAGACAAGCTGATTTGCAGGCGGCGGCGGTGCGCAGGATATGCTCTCCTGGCCTTGTTTGTTCTGTTGGCCTTTTCCTGCGCCGGGCAGGACCCCCGCCCTGCGCCCGAGCTAACAGCCGCGCCGCATCCGCTGGAAACGTATTTGCCGGATTTGCCGGAGCTTGCGCCCCAATCGCAGGCCTGGCGCAATGAGCCGCCGTTTACGGAAAAGGAAATCGCCGGGTTTGTCCGGGATATGCAGACAATTCAAACCATGAACCAAAAAGATACCGTGGCCTATCTGCTGCGGGACCGGGGCTGGACCGTGGACCGCCTTAATTATGTGTCTGTAAAAGCGGCGCTCATGGTTACGGGCATAAGCACGCACAGCCTGGAAGCCCTGTCGCAGGCGGGGCCTTATTATTTCCCGCCGACGCCGGAAGAAATTCATGCGGTTCAGAAGTTTTTTCCCATTTTGAACAACCTGCTGCGCGCCAGAGCGCTTGCGGATAATTGAACAAATGCTTATAAACCGGCAAAGGTAAGCAAAGGAGCCTGCCGTGCCTGGTTGTTTTTCGCAAAAGTATTCTTTTTTCAGCATTGCCCTGGTTTTGTTCGGCCTGGTTTTGTTCGGGTGGCTGCTGGTGTATCCGTTTTCAGCCTTGGGGCAGAGCGGCGAGTTTGGCGAAAGCCTGCTGGATATCGCCCCGCCGGAAATAATGCAGGACGAGCCTGCATTTACTGAGCAGGAATTTGTGCGCTACCTGACCGACTACGGGCAGGCCAAGGATATGGGGGACAAGGAAGCGGATGAGTTTTTCACTGCCCGGGGCTGGAGCGCAAAACGGCTTATTTATATAACCGTAAAGACCGCCATAGGTTTCGACGCCACCCAGAACCACAGCTCTTCTTCACCGCTGGATGTGCCCAGGGTAATGCTGCCCACTCCGGACGAGCAGAAAATAATTGAAGCGCACGTGCAGGAAATCGGAAAGATTTTTGTGGTCGAGCATTAAAAATCTATCGCTTGCTACCCTAAAAATATTTTGCGTTTTTAGGGCATTTCGCCGGTAGATAATCTCAACGCTGAACCGCTCTAATCCGTAATAATCCAGGCCCCGCTTTTGGGGTCTTTCTCTTCTGTTCCGTGCAAGCAGACGTCCACTGCCGAGCCATGCGGCAGTTTTTGCGCGGTGTGCAGCAGGGCAAGCCCCTGCTCGGTGCAAAGATAATAGGAGTTGTCCTGCCGCTCGGGCAAGGGCAGCAAGTGGGAAAT
>CAZNBK010000235.1:0-4111 GCA_964571105.1 uncultured Desulfovibrionaceae bacterium | reverse complement strand
AGCGGATGAGCGGGTAGGCTTCCTTGGTCAATGTCGTGAAAACCAGTTCACCCTGTTCGCCGGGCGGCAGGGTTTCGCCGGTTTCCGGGTTGATGATTTCCGGCAAAAAATGGTCTTCAAAGATATGCATGCCGCATTTGGCTTCCAGGCATTCCATGGATACGCCCGGCCCCATGATTTCGGACAAGCCGTAAATATTCAGGGCGTCAATGCGCCAGCGTTGTTCGATTTGCCTACGCATTTCTTCGGTCCAGGGTTCTGCGCCGAAGATGCCCACCTGCAATTTGAAGTCTTCCATGGGAATGCCGGCTTCAATGGCGGCTTCCGCAAGGTACATGGCGTAAGAGGGCGTGCAGGTCATGGCTTGAGCGCCAAAATCGCGTAAGAGCTGAACCTGGCGCTTGGTGGCCCCTCCGGAAGCAGGCACAATGGTTGCGCCCATGAGTTCGGCGCCGTAGTGCACGCCAAGGCCGCCGGTAAACAAGCCGTAACCGTATGCATTGTGGATGATGTCGCCGGGTTCTACCCCGGCTGCGCTCAAGCAGCGAGCCATCAGGTCGGCCCAATGTTCCAGGTCGCGTTTGGTATAACCCACCACAGTGGATTTTCCGGTGGTGCCGCTGGAGGCGTGAATGCGGGCAACCAATTCGCGCGGCACGGCAAAGAGGCCGAACGGCGAATAATCGCGCGTATCCTGCTTCATGGTGAAGGGGAGAAGTTTAATATCATCCAGGCTTCTGATATCATGCGGGGTTATGCCGGCCTCTTCAAATTTTTGGCGATAAAAGGGCACATTGGCATAGACTCGCCTGCACACATCCTGCAAGCGGCGCAGTTGAAGCGCTTCAAGTTCCTCTCTGGGGAGGGTTTCCATGTCATAATTGAAAATCATAGTCAGCTCCTGAGCTAAAACACCCATAGGGTTACAACAAAGCCCGCGCGCAGTAAATATTTTTTATCCCGAGCAGGCTGCCGAAAAAGCGGAGAATCAAATTGCCGAGCATCGGTTTATGGAGTAATACGTATGGAGTGACGGCATGAACAGCCGGAAATGATTATAATCACGGCTTCCCGGCGGTTTTTTTCCGGGAAGGATAAAAGGATGAAGATGGAGAAAAAATTTTCTCAAACTCCCAGCCGGGAGAAATTGTTGCAGATGGGCGAGTGGCTCAAGGACAAAAAGGGCCGGTCTTTATATATTCTGGACTTAAGCGGTCGGGGAGCCTTCACCGAGGGCATTGTCCTGGTCAGCGCCACCTCTGTGCGTCATGCACAAGGTCTGGCGGATAATTTGCTGGATGAAGCAGGACGGGCCAATTACGAATTTCTGCATATGGAAGGCTACCAGACCGGCTCCTGGGTTTTGCTGGATTTTAATGATATTGTGGTCAATATTTTTCAGGCTGAAGCCCGGCTTTTATACAACATCGAGGGCTTGTGGGCCGATGTGCCGCCCCTTGTGGATGAACGCGGCAAGGATGACGACTGAGGCAGGAACCTTTTGAGGTAAGCATGAGCGCTTTGACACCGACCTTGCTTTTGATTCTTGACGGCTGGGGCCAGGCTCCGGTCGGTCCCGGCAATGCCGTGAAGCTGGCCGCCATGCCCAACGTCTCCGCGCTGTGCGAAAAATACCCTTCAACCTTGCTGAATTGCAGTGGCCGGGCCGTGGGTCTGCCGGACGGGTTTATGGGCAACTCCGAGGTCGGGCACATGAACATTGGGGCCGGGCGGGTTGTCTATCAGGATATGACCCGTATTGATCTGGCCATTGAAGAACACGAATTTGAAAAAAACCAGGCCATCAACGGCCTGCTGGACGCAGTGCTCGAGCGCGGCGGGCGGCTGCATTTGCTGGGGCTGGTTTCCGACGGCGGGGTGCATAGTCATATCAACCATATCTATGCGCTGCTGGATCTGGCCAAGGCCAGAGGCGTGGAAACCATAGTTCATTGCTTTATGGACGGACGGGATACCGCGCCGGACAGCGGGGCCGGTTTTGTACGTGACCTTGCCGCTCACATGCAGAAAATCGGCTGGGGCCGGATCGGCTCCATTTGCGGGCGCTATTACGCCATGGACCGCGACGGGCGCTGGGACCGCGTAGCTCTGGCCTGGCGCATGCTGGTTCGGGGTGAGGGCGTAAATGTTCCCCAGGATGCAGATCCGGCTGCTGTTGTCAAAGATGCCTATGTCGCCGGAGAAAGCGATGAATTTATCAAGCCGCGCCCGCTACCGGCTTGGCAAGGGAAAAACAACCTTGTTTTCGACAACGACGGCGTGTTTTTTTTCAATTTCCGGGCCGACCGGGCCAGGCAGCTGACGCGCTGCTTTATTGACGAGGGGTTTCAGGAGTTCGATTTGGGCGCACGGCCCAAGCTGGCCGGGTTTGCAACCATGACTCGCTATGAAGCGGACTTTGCTGTGCCGGTGGCCTTTGCCAAAATGGATCTGGGCAATGCGCTCGGCGAGCTGGTGTCCGGCATAGGGGCGCGTCAACTGCGTATTGCCGAGACGGAAAAATACGCCCACGTAACCTATTTCTTTAATTGCGGTCGCGAAGAGCCGTTTGCCGGGGAAGAGCGGCGGCTTATTCCTTCCCCGCGCGACGTAGCCACCTACGACCTGAAACCGCAGATGAGCGCCGTTGAGGTGACCGAGACATTGCTTGCCGAGTGGCAAAGCGGCGTCTATACCCTGGCGGTCTGCAATCTGGCCAATTTAGATATGGTCGGGCATTCCGGCAACATAGCGGCGGCAATCAAAGCCTGTGAAACCGTGGACGCCTGCGTGGGCAGAATTGTGGCGGCGGTGCTCGCTAGCGGCGGGCGTGTATTTCTGACTGCCGACCACGGCAATGCCGAAGAGCTGCTCACCCCGGACGGCAAACCGCAAACCGCGCACAGCATGAACCAGGTGCTTCTGGTGGGCATTGATGAGCACAAACGCCTGCGCATGAAGGCGGAAGGCAAACTGGGCGACATTGCGCCCACGATTCTGACGGCCTGGGGCCTTAAGCCGCCTGCGGCCATGACCGGAGAAAATTTGTTGGTATAGAGTATTTTAACCTGGGAGCCTATGCTGGGATTTTGCGCCAGGATAAGGGAAATGCTTTTTTGTAGCGTTTCAAAGTTAAAACGCTCTATCGTTAAGGAGTTTTGTCGTGGATAAAAACATGAAATTACAGGAACCGGTCAAACCCGACGGCATGGAGCTGATTTTTCTTTACGCCTGCCCCCATTGCGGCAGGCGGGTGCCGCTGCTGGCCGCCACAGCCCCGGCCATGGCCCAGTGCGATTCCTGCATGAAGCATTTTCCCATTGTGCCCATTGATGAGCACACGGTGCGCTATATCAAAGTAATGCTGGACAATGGCCGGGCGGCCATTGATCCGGATTTTGCATAGCTTTTGCGCCATACGCGCTTGAAACAATAAAATATTTGAGCAAGCCCGGCGCGCCGCTGGAAATGAAGCGCTAGACAGGTGTTTCGCTTGGAGCTTGTTCTCTGGCCCCATAGCGGCGGATATGGCGCAGGGGGTAGAAGACCAGCCGGTTTTCCGGGGTGGTCACTTCCAGAATATCTTCATCCGTGGCCCGGAAGCTTCGGCAGGGAATCTCCACTCTGCCGCCGTCTGTGAACAAAATCTCCAGAGTCAGGGGCAGGTTGCCTGCGGGCAGGTGATGCAGTTCTTCGCCTTCCTGTTCGTTTTCCACGGCCAGAGAGATGATTTCCCGCCACTTGGCCTCGGCTTTTTTGCGGTTGGCCGGAGTATCGTGCTCGCGGCACAGGCCCACTTTTTGGCTGTCCGGAGCCGGGGGCAGGCCGGTTATCCAGCCGGTTTCGGCATCCTGGCCGCAAATCAGACAACGGATCATAGTTCACCTGTTCAGCCCCAATAAAGATCTGCCCGGCATGTCCGGGAAAAAGAGGCGGATTATCAACATATAGAAAAGAAATATTAAAAGCAATGGCTTCCCTAATTGCCGGAATAGGGTAAAAAACTAGGTTGAGTTCAAGGGGGCAACCCCCTGGCCGAACGGCAGTATTTCTTAATTATGTGCAGGGCTTGGCCCTGCTTAAGCAGCCCGAAAAGCAGGCAGGCAACCAT
>CAZNBK010000234.1:0-4124 GCA_964571105.1 uncultured Desulfovibrionaceae bacterium | reverse complement strand
GGGCTGGTATCAACAAACAACCCGTTGGCGCGAGATTTGCTCAGCAAATGTCGTGGGGGCTTACGAGTTAAAGCTGAACTTTGGGGCTGGTATCAACAAACAACCCGTTGGCGCGAGATTTGCTCAGCAAATGTCGTGACAACGGAAAAACAAAAAGTTCTATCATGAATAAATGGTTAGCCGAGGGCCGCGAGGTCCTGGACATTGAAATAGAAGGCATTATCGCCGTGCGCGACAACCTGGACGCTGAATTTACAGAGGCCGTGCAGGCGCTGGCTGAGTGCACGGGACGCATCGCTGTTTGCGGCCTGGGTAAATCCGGCCTGGTGGGGCGCAAATTGGCCGCGACATTTTCCTCTCTGGGTGCTGCCGCATTTTTTCTGCACCCCGTGGAAGGCGCGCACGGAGATTTGGGCGCTCTGCGTGCGCCGGATGTGGTGCTGGGTATTTCCTATTCCGGAGAAACCGTGGAACTGAACGCACTGCTTCCGGCCATAAAAAGCATGGGCTGCACCGTCATCGCCCTCACCGGCAACCCGGCCTCCACCCTGGGGCGCAGCGCAGACATCACCCTTAACTGCCGGGTGCCCCGCGAGGCCTGCGCCATGAATCTGGCCCCCACTGCCAGCACTACGGCCACCCTGGCCCTGGGCGACGCGTTGGCAGTATGCCTTTCCGAAAGCAAGTCCTTTACCGAGTCCGACTTTCTCAAGGTTCACCCCGGCGGCGCTTTGGGGCAACGCCTGCGTTTGAGTGTGGATGAACTCATGCACCAGGGCAAAATTCCTTGCGCCGGACCGGCTGAGCCCATGGGCAAGGCCCTGGGCATACTTGATGCGGGCGGGTTTGGGGCGATTATAATCACTGACGACGACAACAAACTTTTAGGCATTCTTACCGACGGCGATGTGCGCCGGGCCGCTTTCCGCAACCAATTGAATCCTGAGCGCCCGGTTTCGGAAATCATGACCGCCAATCCCCAATGCGGGCGGGTTGGCCAGACCTCCGCCGAGCTGCTGGACCTCATGGAGGCCAAAGCCATTACGGTTTTGCCCGTGGTTGACGCAGCGGGGCAAGTGAGCGGCATTATTCACCTGCATGACTTGTTGGGCAAAGGCGGACTTAAGTTTGCCTGAGCCTTTATGAAATATTAATTGCGATAAGGCAGATAAAAAAATCCCCGCAGCTTGGCTACGGGGATTTTTTTATTTATTTTGCCGGGTGCTACACTCGCCCTAAATTATAGGAATACGCCCTGAAGCCCTGGGCCTTGGTGAGGTTGAAGGTCATGTCGTCTTTGGGCTCGGCCTGGAACTTGAGCATTAAATCCGTGGACAGCTTGACGTTTACAGCGGTGCGTACACTAGAGGTGTCAGCCGTGACGTTTTCCGTGACATTCACCAGGCGTTGCAGTTCACGCGCAGGCTGGCCGGTGCTGGGATCGGTCCGGTCGGTTTCCACCTCTTCATCGCGGGCCTTAACCGTATAGCTGTTTTCACCGGTGTTAACGCTTAAGTTGGCCGTGCCCCGGCTCATATCCACATGGTTGTTGAACACTTCGCCAAAAGCATACTCGTCGCGTTTGTCGTAATCCCAGATCAAGTGTTCCAGGGACTTGCTTTCGCCGTCCACCGTGGCGCTGTAATACTCATTTTCACCGACACCGATTTTAATGTCGCTGTCGCCCTGGCCGGTGGTTACCTGATTGTTGACGGCAGTGGCCAGGGTAACATCGGTTTCTCCCTTGCCGGTGGTATAGTCGGTATCTTTGGACAAGAGCGCGGTAATCTTGGCGTTGCCGGATTCATTCCTGACCGAGGAACCTTGCAGCACGCCAAAAATGCGATTTTCGCCTTCGCCCATGTCAATGCGGCTGTTTAAAGCTGCGGTGCGCATGAGGTTGTCGCCTTCGCCCATATTGATGCGCGAGGCCACAAACTGAAATTCCTGGGCCCCTTGGGTCATCCGGAAGTTGCCGAGCTCGTCGTTGCCTTCGCCGGCCTCGATATCGCTGTGAATGAAGCGTCCGGTAAATTTGTCATTGCCGTTGCCGCCATCCACCAGTGAGCCTTCCATAAACAGGCCGCTGAAGGTGTCTTTGCCCTCATTGCCGAAAGTCTTGCTGGCATTGAATATACCGCTGAAGACGTCATCCAGATCGCCGCCGTTGAGTTCGCTTTCGGTAAAGACGCCGGAAAATACGCCCCGACCTTTGCCCACGTGCAGTTCGCTGTTGTCGAACACCCCGGCAAAGGTCAGTTTGCCCTCGCCGCCCTTGAAGGTTGCGCCGTCATAGGCGCCAAGATAGGTGGTGTTTTTGCCGTTGACGAACTCGCCGCCGGGGCCAGCAAAATTGATGACCGTGGTGTTTTCCCCGGCCTGCACGGTTTTGGAGGTGAAGTTGATGAGGATTTCGTCGGCGCCTTCGGACTTGAGCACGCCGCCGGAGGAAGCGGCCCCGCCGGTGAGCAGTTGCGGTTCTCCCTTGTCGTTAAAGACAATGCGGGTGTCTTCGGTCACGGTGAAGCGGCGGGCCTCGGCCTCGCCGGGCACCTGAATTTCAATAATCCTGCCGTTGTTTTGGGGATCAGTGCCGCCCATGTTCATATTCACGGTGCGACCGTCAGACAGTTTTACCGAATAGGAGCCTTCCGCAGCCTTGCCGCGGCTTTCGCCATAGAGCGCTTTGGCGGCATCGGAAATTTGGCTGACATCGTCAATAACCGTTTTTTTCCACGGTTCCGGCTTGGCCGCCTCATTTTTGGGTATGGCCAGCACATCACGGCCCACGTAGATTTTACTCTGCTTGGGGCTCCATAATTTTGCCGTGTAGTTATATCCGGTTACCAACATAATAAAACGTCAGGGAATACCTGTCTCCTATCCGTCTTTTCGGACAAAGCGTTCAGAACTTTAGAGTATTTTCGCATGGAGATTGTCGCCACGGCGGGAGTAAATCCCGCCTGACGCGCTGCGTTCCACTCCACGCCGCTGGAGGCTCCAATCTCGCGGGCGCTGCTGCGCTTCGCTTCGCACCGCCAGAGCATTTTGGCTTAGTATATAATTTCAATGGTAAAATGCTCTATAGTATTTTCGCATGGAGATTGTCGCCACGGCGGTCCAGATAAAAAATGCGTCCTGCATTTTTAGCCTGGAAATGGAATTATACCCCGAAGAAACGGCGGGCATTATCGCCGCAGCGAGTCCACAGTTCTGCCGGGTCCTGCCCGCGCAGTTCGGCCACGGCCAGGCCCGTAAACACCATATAGGCAGGCTCGTTGCGCTGCCCGCGATAGGGGTTGGGGGTGAGGTAGGGACAATCGGTTTCCAGAAGCAAGCGGTTGTCGGGTATGATCTTGACCGCGTCCTGCAAGTCCCGGTTGGCCGAGAAGGTAACCGGGCCGGGTATGGAAATATGCCAGCCATGCTCAAGGATGGTTTCGGCCAGGGCCGCGCCGTGACCGAAACAATGCCAGAGCAGCGGGCGTCCGGAAAAGCCTGCTTCCAGCAAAATTGCCAGCGTGTCGTCCACGGCGTCGCGGCAGTGGATAACCACGGGCACGCCGAGTTCTTTGCCCAGGCTGAGCTGGGCGCGGAACACGGCAGCCTGCAAATCCCTGGGTTGATTGTCCCAGTAATAATCCAGGCCGATTTCGCCCACGGCTTTTAATCTGGTTTCTTGCGCGAAAATATCCCGGATCCGCTGCCCGGCTTCGACCGACCAGAGATCGGCGTCAATGGGATGGATGCCGAGAATGAAGAATAATTCGGGATATGCCGCCAGCCGCGTATGAGCTTCGTTCCACTCTTCCAGTGAGGTGAACACCTGGCCGATGCTGGCCACTCCGGCGGCCCTGGCCCGCTCGAGCACGGCGTCCAGGTCATCGGAAAAACGCTTGTCGTCCAGGTGGGCGTGACTGTCCGCGCCGTTGCACGGCAGGTTGAAGCTTTCCGGGGCCACCGGCGGCGCCTGATTCTTTTTTTTCTTTCCCATGGCGGGTTTATAGCATGGGGCGCAGTGCATTGCCAAGCTCATGGCCGGTTGAATTACTGTTGAGAAGGCCAGGTTTGCTTAGAGCATTTTAACATTGAAATTATAATTAAGCCAAAATGCTCTGGCGGTG
>CAZNBK010000233.1:3007-4151 GCA_964571105.1 uncultured Desulfovibrionaceae bacterium | reverse complement strand
AGATAGCTAAACAATTGGAAAATAAAGTCGCAACCCCCATGGAGTTTTGAACAAAGCGGCAGTGCGCGCTGTGGACCGGAGCAGGGCTTTGGTGGACGAGGCCAGAACCAACCTGGCGAGTGCCGAGATCCGCCGGGCTTTGCCGGGGGCCTTGTCGACCGCGACGCCGATCTTGCCCGTTTCTGCTTCCGCCACTATGATCCATACCTGGGCTGACTGGGATCGCTTATGGCGTGCCGAAGATGGTAGGCGCTACTTAGAATCAGATATTCTGTGACGAAATACGGCAACTTCTGGCAAAAAGCAAAGTTAGACCACCCCCAATGCATCGAAAGGATGGCAAAAGTGGTGCTAACAGGGATAATTAACGCTACATAGATAAGGCTTCAATGCTCGATGATGTTTTTTCTGCTATTGTCGGCGTAATAAGGTTATTTATCACAGCTGTAATTTATATTGCTTTGATAAGTTACTCTCCAGCCATGCTTATAAGGCGGTTGTTGATCGGCAAATGGGGCTTGCGTGACTTTGATGACAGTATAGGCGGCCAGTTCCTGTGGGGCATTCTCGGAGTGCTCTCCTGGGCCGCAGTTATCTATGCAATGGTAATGATAATAAACTAAAGCTTTTTTGTTTTCCTGATATCGCAAAACGCCCTCATTCGTGAGGGCGTTTTTGCTTGTAGCCACGTGCAAGCATGGCTTACGCCTGTACAAGGCCGGGGAAGTGGATTAAAGAGTATTGGATGAACTACCTCAGAAAACATAAGCTGCTTGCCGTCCTGTTAGTGCTGTTGGCCGTGGGCGCGTTCTTCTGGTGGCGGTCGGCCAGCCGGACAGAGACCATCCATATTGAAGAGGTCGTGGAGGTAAGAAAAGGTTCGGTGCGTCAGATGCTGAACGCCACGGGTATTGTCAAATCCCAGGTTGGCGCGGTGGTTATGACCGGCACGCGGGCCACGGGCGTAATTGAGCAGATGCTGGTGCGTGTGGGCGACAGGGTCACGGAAGGTGAGCTCATTGCCAAAATCGACAGCCGGGAGCAAGAAACCGAAGTGGCCAGAGCCGAGGCTGTGCTGCGGCAGGCCCAGGCCGATCTGGTGCTGGCCGAGCTTACGGTCAAGCGCATGGGCAGCCTGGTCAAC
>CAZNBK010000233.1:0-2997 GCA_964571105.1 uncultured Desulfovibrionaceae bacterium | reverse complement strand
TTTTGCCGCGCGGGAAGCTTACGATACAGCCGTGCGCGATGTGGACCGGAGTAGGGCTTTGGTGGACGAGGCCAGAGCCAGCCTGGCGAGCGCCGAGATCCGCCTGTCTTATACCAATATTTACAGCCCGCTCACCGGCGTGGTCAGTGAAGTGACCGCCCAGGAAGGGGAAACCGTGGTGGCCGGCTTGCAGGTGGCCAACCTGATTACCGTGCTCGACCCCACCAAGCTGGAAATGTGGATATACGTTGATGAAACCGACGTGGGCGAAGTGCTGGAGGGCATGGCGGTTGAGTTTTCCGTGGATGCCTACCCCGCAGACATGTTTCCGGGGAGCATTGACCAGATTTACCCGCAGCCGGAAATCAAGGATAACATTGTTTATTACAAGGCCCTGGTAAACCTCACCCCGCAGGCCACGGCCAAGCTGCGCCCGGAAATGACCACGCAGTGCCGGATTATTGTGGACAGCAAAGATGACGTGCTGGTTATTCCCAACAATGCCGTGAAATGGGTGGGCGAGCGCCAGGTGGCATATGTGCAGACCGCCGGAGGCGCTGAAGTCGTGGAGCCGGTGCTGGGCCTGGTAGGGCCGGATGTCAGCGAGGTGCTGGGCGGCCTGAAAGAAGGCGATAAAGTGGGCACCAGAGTTAATCTGGTGGGCAGCGCGGCTGAATAGTGAACAGGACAGAACCATGACCGCGGCAGGCAGAACCATAACGGGCGAGCCGCCCCTCATTGAACTCAAGGGTGTTAACCGGGTTTTTCAGCAGGGCGAGCAGAAAAACGAGGTGCTCAAGCCCGTGGATCTGACCATCGGCTATGGCGAGTTCATTGCCGTGGAAGGGGCTTCCGGGTCGGGCAAATCCACGCTCCTGCACATTCTTGGGCTGCTGGACCGACCGAGCCGGGGCGAATATTTTATCCAGGGGCGCAACACCGCCGGTCTCAGCGACGACGACTTGAGCGATTTGCGCAATGAGACCCTGGGCTTCGTGTTTCAAAGTTTTTACCTCATTCCCTATGCCACGGCCCTGGATAACGTGCTCCTGCCCGGAACGTACAGCCGGGAATCCGGTCGGGTGCTCAAGGAGCGCGCCCTGCATCTGCTCGACCTGGTGGGACTCACCGACCGCCTGGATTTCATTCCGGCCAAGCTTTCCGGCGGGCAACAGCAGCGGGTGGCCATTGCCAGGGCTTTGCTCAACAACCCGGCTGTGATCCTGGCCGACGAGCCCACCGGGCAGCTGGATTCCAACACCGGCAAGGAAATCATGGAGCTGTTTTCTTCCATTCATCAAAATGGAAAGACTATCATCCTGGTCACCCACGATATTAAAGTGGCCGCCCATGCGCACCGGCATATCCGCATCCACGACGGCATCATTGTTCAGGACACCACCCGGCCCGTATCCGGGCAGGTGGAAGCGGCCCCGTTCAGCAGTCCGCCCCCGCCCGGTTCCGCTACGGAGCCGACCTCGTGAGCGCTGCCCCGGCTGCTCGCAGGCTGAGTTTGCGCAGCTGGCTGACCCTGACCTGGCGCATGCACGAGCTGGTTATGGAAGCTTTGTGGGCGTATAAATTGCGCTCTTTTTTCGTTATCCTGGCCGTGGCTTTGGGCATTGCCTCCCTGACCATCATCATCGGTTCGGTGGAAGGGGCCAATCGCAAGGCCGACGAGATCATTGAAGCCTTCGGCCCGGACGCCATCATGCTGGTGGGCGGCGATATTTTCAACCGACCCGTGGGCCAGCGCTGGCAAACCCTGACCTGGTCCGACGCCCAGGCGGTCATGGATTCCGTGCCCGGGGTGTATATGGTGTCGCCCATGGGCCAGCGCCGCGACATTGTGGTAAAATACGGCAACAATAACTATGAAGTGCCGGTGGTGGCCGGGACCACGGAAGACTATACCCGATCCTGGAACTGGCCCCTGCTGGAAGGGCGCGATTTCAGCAAGGAAGATATCGAACGCAAGCGGCGGGTCTGCCTCATCGGCGACATCCCCAGCCGGGAGTTGTTTGGCGAGGAAAGCCCGGTGGGCAAAATCATCCTCATCAACAACACGGCCTTCACGGTGATCGGACGCCTGGAATATCGGGGCGTGGCCGGTGGCCCGGCCAGCGTGGACGACCGCATCATCATGCCCATGACCACGCTGGTGCAGCGCTTTAACCTTAGCCGTACCCACTTTTTCGCCATTCGCGTCAAGATTGAAAACCTGGCCGCCCTGGACGATACCCTGGCCAATATCACCGGGCTGATGCGCCATCAGCACCGCTTGCAACCGGATGCACCCAACGATTTTTCCATGATTTCCTCGCGGGACATCATGGAATTCATCGCCGCCTTCAAAGGCGGGCTGGTCTTTTTCCTTGGCGCTACCGCAATCATCGCTATGATTGTGGGCGGGTTTGTGCTGGCCAATCTGTTTTACCTTTCCGTGTCCGAACGGCGCACCGAGATAGGGCTGAAAAAGGCCCTGGGCGCGAAGAACTCGGCCATCCTGCTCCAATTTCTCCTGGAGGCCATTGCCCTGACCTTGAGCGGCGGCTTGCTGGGCCTGGCCCTCGGCCTCGGCACAGGGTATGTGCTGGCCGGGTTCGGCATGCTGGAAATTCGCATGTCCTGGACCGTGTTCGGCGGGGCGCTCATTGCCTCCATGGTCCTGGGCATTGTTTTCGGCATTCGCCCGGCTCTGGTGGCTGCCCGCCAGGATCCCATTGCCGCGCTCAAAGGGGATGCCTAGATGAACCGGTTTAAGAATGCCTCCGGAGTCCAGAGGGGCGCGGCCCCTCTGGACTCCCCGCCAGGGTTCAACCCTGGACCCGAATTAGGGATTTATGGGTTTTTTTTATCGTTGGGGAGCGCTATCCGGGGCTTGGATGATTTAGCTTGCATCTCTTGTCCCAGCTGTTCTGGTGGGTTGTTGATGGGGTATTTTGTGTGGTTTAGTCGCAATTTAGAAATAAAAATCAACCCCACCATTCGGGTTAA
>CAZNBK010000232.1:0-4153 GCA_964571105.1 uncultured Desulfovibrionaceae bacterium | reverse complement strand
TGACAGCATTTGGTATTTGAGTTTTGCAACATTTCAAAGTTGAACTGCGCTAAAATGTTTCAAGATGCTCTAAATATCAACGGAAAGAGCAGCAGGCCCACGCCGAGCGTCAGGGCGTCAAAGGCAGCCAGCAACCCCAGCCAGGGCAGCGGGTCGGGCATGGGCAAGGCTATTGGAGCAAGCGCGGTTTGGCTGAGGCGGATGGCGGCCAGAAACAGGGGGATGAGCAGGGGAAAGCCGAGTATGGCGACCAGGGCATGGCGGCTTGAATTGGCGGGAAAAGCGGCCAGCAGGGTAACTAACCCGGCCAGGCCGAGATCGGCCAAAATCAGACCGCAGAGCGCGGTTGGCGAAAAATGGGCCAGGTTTTGCTGGAGTAGAAGCAGGAGTACCGGCAAGAGGATAAACTGGCAGAGTAAAAGCAGGATAAGACCGGCCAGAGTTTTACCCAGCCAGACCGCTTGCGGGGCTATGGGCGCGGCGCAAAGGCCGAGGCGGGTGTTGTTGGGCTGTTCCCAGTAAAAGAGCTGCGGGCTGATCAGGGCCTGGCAGAGCAGGGAGCTGATCCAGAAAATGGTGGCGCAGGCCCCTGGGGTGAGTGAATCATTCTGGCTCAGGCTGAACATAAAAATAATCAGCAGGCCGAGGAGCAGGGCCTGGACGGGCAGGGCCTCCCGACCGCGCATGAGCCGCAGGTCTTTGGCGGCGATGAGCCGGGCTGCGCGGATCATGACTGGCCCCCTTGCGGGTGGGGCATCAGGAGTTTAGCGACAGGGGGATAGTCGCGAGCCGGACCCAGCCAATAGCTGCCAGACGCCGAGGCGTCCGAGTATGAAATTGGCGCGGAAGTGCCCGGGTAGGATATGGATGCTTCGGCGTCCGGGTATAAAGTTGACGCCGAGGCGTCTGGGCAGGCAACTTTGTCGGGATTGAGAAGCAGAACCTGGTCGGCCAGCGCAAGCATATGTTCCAAATGGTGCCCAGCCATCAGTACAGCCCCCCCCTGGCTACGGGTGAGCTTGATCTGATTGAGCAGCAAGGCGCTGCCCTCCTCATCCAGGCCGGACAGGGCCTCATCCAGAAGCGCCAGCTCCGGGCGGTGGGCAAAAGCGCGGGCCAGGTTGAGGCGCTGGAGCATGCCCTGGGAGAAATCTGCTGTCCGGGTGTTTTTGCGCTCGGCCAGGCCCACGTCGGTGAGCATGAGCTCCAGTTCGGCAGGGGCTGGGGACAAACCTTGCAGTTTTGCCCAAAAATCCAAGTTTTGCAGCGCGGTTAACCCTGGGTAGGTAAACGATTCGTGGGTCATGAGGGTGATGCGTGACGGATCGGGCAGGCCGGTGATTTTTCCGCTGTCAGGCTGGGACAGCCCGGCCAGAATGCGCAGCAGCGTGGATTTGCCTGCGCCGTTGAAGCCGAGAACAAGCGTGAGCGAGCCGGGCTGGATCCCAAAACTGATATCCCGCAAGATCGGCTTGTGCCCGTAAGATTTGCTCAGACTCTTTACCTGGATCAAAACAGCGCTCTCCCGGTTTACATCAAACAGCGCCGCCGTGGCGGTAGGCTTTGTGCCCGTGCAGGCGTATGGCGGCAAACAGGCAAAGAAGCAGGCCGCCCAGCCAGATGAAATTTACCAGGGGGTGTATGGACAGCAGCAGCGTGAACTGGTTGTTTTCGCTGCCCAGTAAAGTAATGTGAATGTCTTGCTGCAAAGAGGAAAGCGTCGCGGCTTCGCTGACGGTCTGGTCGTATTTGGCGTAGTAGCTGCGTGTGGGGGACAGAGTGCCGATGTGTCCGTCTTCTTCAGCACGGATACGAATATGGGCGGTCAGGGCGCTGCGGTTTCCTTCCGGATTGACGGCAAATTCGGTGTTTTCCAGGGTAAAAACATAGGGGCCGAGTGCGGCTTTTTCTCCCACGGCCAGGCTGACGCGCGATTCCATTTTGTACGGAGCGGAAACGGCAATGCCGAGGACTATCAAGGCAAAACCCAGGTGCACGCCATAGGCGGTCATGGAGATGTCGCAGGGCGCTTTGGGCGACCACAGGCGCGGCAGGCAGCGGAAGGCCAGGCAGGCTACGCCCAGGGCCAGAATGATGGCTGCCGTGCTGAGCGGATAGCCGCTGCCGAGAAGAATGGACAGGGGCGCGCCCAGAATCAGCAGCCAGGCCAAAAAACTTTTCCAGGGGAACGGGCCGTGCGCGCCGCGCAGGAAGGCCGTGAAAATGAGTCCGGTGACAGCGATGAACAACGGCAGGCAGACGTGGTTGTAAAAGGCCGGGGTGAGCATGGTCGGAGAATCTTGCCACAGGCCGGAGAGCAGCGGCCAGAGCGCGGCAATGGCGATGATGACGCCCAGGCCGAGCAGCAGGAACATGCCCAGGAGCATAAGTCCGTTACGGCTGAGAATATCGGGTAGGCTGCGGTCAGAGGCTGGTTTGGCGGCAGCGGCGGCAGCCAGGGAAACCGCCAGGCTGATGCTGACGGCGATGGATAAAGGCAGGCCCACGGAACTGGCGCTGAAAGCATGAATGGACGGAACCGCGCCGCTGCGCGTAAGCCAGGTGGCGAACAGGGTGGCCGAGAAAGTAAGCGTGACCAGAAATACGTTGGCGCGGGCCATTCGCTGTTGGCGGCGTTCCACCAGGGCAGTGTGCAAAAAGGCCGTGGCGGTAAGCCAGGGCAGCAGTGAGGCGTTTTCCACCGGGTCCCAGGCCCAGTAGCCGCCCCAGCCGAGTTCCATATACGCCCACCAGGCGCCGAGAATGATTCCTCCGGTCAGGAATACCCAGGCAATCAGAGTATAGGGGCGGATGAGCATGATCCAGGGGTATTCGGCGCCTTTGCGACCGGTAAAGGCTTGGGCTGCGGCCAGGCAGGCGGGCATGATGAACCCGGCGTAACCGAGCAGCAAGAGCGGCGGATGGAAAAGCATGCCCGGATGGCGCAAAACCGGGTTAAGCCCCTGCCCGTCTGAGGGGGGCAGCAGCAGTCCGGCAAAAGGATTGTTCCAGGTAACCAGCAAGAGCAGGAACAGGGCCATAATCAGAAAATGGAACACCCAGAACAAAAATCTGGTGGTTTCGCCCAGGCGGGAATAAACGCGGGAAACCTGAAAAATGAGGCAGATGACCGCCGCGCTAAAAGCCCAGAGCAGCAGGGAGCCTTCCTGTCCGGCCCACAGGGCGGTGACCCGGTAAAACACGGACAGGCTGAGGTCGGTATGCGCGGCCACATAGGCCACGGAAAAATCGCCGGTCAGCAGGGAAAGCAGCAGGCTGCCCATGGCGGCGCCCAGGCCGATGGTTATGCCCAAATGGCCGAATTCCAGCCAGTTCAGGCCGCGGGCGCGCCCTCGCAGCATCTGAATAGCCCCGGTGGTGGCCAGGCCCAGGGCGGCGAAAAAACTGAAAACCAAAATAACGTAAGCTGCCAGCGACATAGTGAGCCTTTGAATTTAGGGATTACGGTTTTCTTTGCGGTATCTGCTTGGACACTTGGTGATCAGTTCATGGGCCGTGAAGATGCGTTGCGCGGGATTATATGCCCCATCGGCGATAATTTCCGCTCCGGGCTTGAATAACGGCGGCAAGGCGCCTGCATACATAACCTCGATACTCAGGTCGGTGTTTTTCTCATCCAGCAGGCTAAAACGGATGCCTGCGCCTAAGGCTGTCGGGCCAAGGGGGGAAACCGTGCCGAAAATTTTCATGGCTACCGGATCCTGCCCGGAGACTTCCAGGGCTTCGGCCACAGTGTTGAAATAGGCGCTGCCCGCTTTTAAACCGGTTACGGCCAGACAGACTATGCCAGCCACGATCAGGGCCAGGGCAATGAGGTAGGTGCGGGGTGTGGTTTTGCGCATGTATTTTTAGCGGCGGGCAGGGCGCGGGTTGGTGTTTTCCGGTTTAGGCAAAGAAAATAATGCTTCCGCCGTGCCTTGGCAAATAAAAGGTTGCCCATAAGTAAAAAGTGTTTATGCGCGGGGAGATTAATAATACTCTAGAGCATTCTAACCTTAGCATTCTAACCTTGAAATTATATATTGGTAAAATGCTCTGGCGCCGCCAGGAGGGAGGCACCCGCGCGCGGTCAAGCAGCGCGTGCCTTTCGCAAAATCGCCTTGGATTTTGCGCATTTATAAGGGAAATGTGT
>CAZNBK010000231.1:0-4191 GCA_964571105.1 uncultured Desulfovibrionaceae bacterium | reverse complement strand
TTAGGCGGCAAGGGCGTCGGTTCTTTTTTTTCTTCCCCCGGCCCGCGTTTACTGTGCAGCCCAATGGAGTTATCGGTAGAGTTCTCGGTGGAGTTACAGGTAAAGTTATCGATTGCCCCTTGTCCCGCAACTTTGCCGTTTTCAAGCTTAAGAACGCAATTGATAAAACCCGGCAGGTCCTCTGCCCGGTGCGCGGCCATAAGCAAGGTTACCGGCTGCGCGGCGCTGCCGCCTGAGCCGGACCCGCTAGCCAGTTGATCCAACAGGGCGAATAACTCCTGCCGTCCGGCCTCATCCAGCCCGTCGGTAGCTTCATCCAGCACAAGTATTTCCGGTTGGCCCAGGCAGGCCGAAGCAATGAGCATGCGGCGCATCTGACCTTGCGACATGGCTTCCAGGGGCTGGTTCAACAAACCGGTCAAGCCGTGCCCGGCGGCATACTTATGCACCCGCGCCAAATCTTCCGTTTTGATGAACTGATAGATGCGCGGGGTTTTGTATAAACCGCACAGCAGCAGCTCTTCGCCGCTCATGTCGCTGGCGCGGTTGAGCCAATCTGCCTGAATTTGCGGAGAAATAAGCGCAGACACGGCACGCACCGGCAAAGGAGAGGTTTCAAAGCAGCCGTTCAAATACCAGACAAGCTCGCCGCCGCCCACCTGGTCCGGCCAGACCAGGCCCACAGCGGCCCGCAGCAAAGTGCTCTTTCCAGCGCCGTTGCCGCCAAGCACGGCCCAGTGTTCGCCAGGCCGTACCGACCAATCAATATTGCTGAGCACCTTTGCCCGCCCCCGGCTGACCGTGAAGTTGCGGGCATCGATCAAGGGAGGTGAATTTTGCGAGGAACACATAAACTATCTGCTTCAGACAACAACGGGCCATCCATAAAGGACGGCCCGCGCGCTGGTTATTAAATTTCCATTACAGCGGCAATGTTTGCATCCGCCCTTTTTCCACATAGGCGGTTGCTGTATAGCCGTATTCACGGGCATAATCCGCCAGAGCTGCATAGCCGTAAGCTATGTCGCCCAGATTATGCGCATCGGAACTCAAGCTGACCGGCAGCCCGATTTCTGCGGCCATCTCCATAAGCACAGGCCCCGGATAGATTTCCTGGCAGGGCTTGCGCAAACCGGCCGAAGAGATTTCCATGACCATATTGCCGTCTTTCATGGCCTGCAAGGCTTCACGCACAACCGTCCTGGCCTGGTTGCCGCGCAGCCAGTCCCGGAAGCGCTCAATGCTGAAAACCTTGATGAGATCCGGATGTGCGGCCACTTGGGCCAAACCGCTGCGGGCCATGCCCGCCAGGGCTTTAAAATAATCGTAATACCGCTGCCCGGCCTCTTCTTCGCTGAAAGCTTTCCAGTCATCAGCCGTAAAATCAAACCCCCAGGTGCCCAGGTAATGCACGGAGCCAATGATATAATCATAGGGATAGGCAGTGGTCATCCGGCGCAGGTAAGCCTCTTCCGCAGGAAAATAATCCATCTCCAGGCCCAAAAGCACCTTGGGCGCGCCGCCTTTTTCCTTAAGGGCCAGCACACCGGCAACGTACTCGGGCCAGGTGGCGGCAAGGTGCTCACGATACTCTGTGGGGTAGGAATAGGCCTCGGGCCGGGGGGAATGCTCGGAAAAACCGAGAACCTCCACGCCCAGTTCCCTGGCCCGCTCATACATCTCCTGCACCGAATTTTTACCGTGCGAATGATTGGTGTGAATATGAATATCGGCAATGCCCATTACAAGTCTCCGGCCTGACGGCGGTTTACGCACACTTGACGTTAATCCCGCGCTGGTCGCCGCTGCGGCAGGCAGCCGCGCGAAGAATAAAGTTATTCTTTGCGGCGTTGCGCGGTAATTTTGACAGCTTCCCGGATAGCCTCCCGGATATGCTCCACGCGCACCGGATCACGCAAGACAATGCTGCCCGGTTGCGTGTAGCGGGACGGCAAACTGTTCAGGGTCAGGGCGTATATATCCTGAATGGCCTTGGGCTCGCGCAGGGCAGCGGGCAATTCCGAAAACATTCCGGACAATTCCTTGCGCACCCGGACTTCATTGCGGTTGTGCACGGCGCTGAAGTCAACATCCATCATCATCTCAGCGGATTTTCTTTCTTTGGCCATGATGCTTCCTCGTCTATTTCAACCCGGCAATGAATAATTCCAGGTTATTGGGCTGGCCGGTCTGGTGATCGTCCGGGTATAGAAGTGCGGACATATAGAATGTGGAATTCAGCTCCAGGGCTGTTGCCGCGCTGCTTGCAAAATTCTGTAAGCGGTCTTTAACAAGCGACAACTCCGCCGCTTCCGGATTGCCCGGCTGGGGAAACTCCGCAGCGAACATGTCCGGCGCGCAGGCCAGCAGCTTCGCCTTACGGGTCATAATGTCCTTGTAAACCGACGCATAATCCGAAGCTTCCAGGCAACCGGCAGCTTCGGCCTCCAGGGTCTTGACCTGCTGATTCAAACCTTCCAGCCAGGTTATCAGCTGTTCGCGCGCATAGCCGCCCATAGCCCCCCCCCACTTTAAAAGGTTGAGTTGTTTAAATCCAGTAAAAATATAAGTCCCCCGGCGCATAACCGCAACCGAATCAGGGGGCTATTTCCGCATCACTCAGATAACAAGCCGGATCCGGCGCCCAGGGATCGTTGTACACCGCTTCTGCCCTTGCCCTGAAATTGCCGCCGCAGATATTGAGAAAACGGCAGGCCGCGCAACGTCCGGTCACAAATTGTTTTTTATTCTTGAGCATTTGCAGCAGCTTAAGCGCGGGATCGTCCCAAATGGCGCTGAACGGGCGCTCCAGCACATTGCCAAAAGTATGCTCCCGCCAAAATTGATCGGCATGCACCGAGCCGTCCCAGGAGATGCAGCCGATGCCGCGACCGGAGCTGTTGCCTTCATTGTATTGCAGCAGTTCCATGACCTGATCGGCCCTGGCCTTGTCTTCGCGCAGCAAGCGCAGCCACACGTACGGTCCGTCGGCGTGATTGTCCACGGTGAGCACTTCTTTGGCGTGCCCGGCCTCAAACAGTTCCCTGGTCCGGTCCATGATCAGGTCCAGCATGGCCCGTGTTTCCGCGTGGCTTAAATCTTCATTTTTAAGATCCACGCCCCGCCCGGAATAGACCAGATGATAAAAGCAAATGCGCGGAATTTCCAAGTCCCGGATAAGTTCAAACAAGCCCGGCACCTCATGCGCGTTGCCTCTATTAATGGTAAACCGCAGGCCCACCTTAAGCCCCTCGGCCTGACAATTGGCAATGCCCTCCAAGGCGCGCTTAAAAGCGCCCTGCTGCTTGCGAAAACGGTCGTGGGTCGCTTCCATGCCGTCCAGGGAAATACCCACATAGGACAACCCCACCGCTTTAAGCTCCCTGGCTTTGCCGGGACTGATCAGTGTGCCGTTGGTGGAAATCACCGCCCGCATGCCCCGGCTGACGGCATGGGCGGCCAATTCGCAAAGATCTTCCCGCACCAGCGGCTCGCCGCCGGAAAACAACATCACCGGAGCCCCATAAGCGGCCAGATCATCAATGATGGCCTTACCCTGTAGTGTATTGATTTCATCCTGCCCGGCCTCGGGCAGGGCCTGCGCATAGCAATGCACGCAGCGCAGGTTGCAGCGGCGGGTCATATTCCAAACCACCACCGGTTTTTTATCCTTGGAAAACTGCAGCAAATGGCTGGGCAAGTCCTTTGCCCTGCGGCCATAGCGCAGGGCGTCCGAAGGCTCCACCTGGCCGCAATAGAGTTTTGAAATTCCAATCATGCTCTGGTGATAATCCAGGCCGGACGACCTGGCAAGGATAAAGAAAAACGCCGCCTGCAAGCAGGCGGCGTTCGGGAAAGGCAGGGTTTAAAAAGCCGGTTCTCCGCCGTCAACATCCCGATTTCGCATGCCGTCCACAGCGGGCGGATTATCGCGGGACGGGCTGATCCAGTCTTTAATCAGAGCGGCCACATCCCAGGCCAGGGTGCGGCAGACCGCGTAAACAGGGTCGGCGGGCAGCTTGGAAACCGAGTCAAAAAAGATATAGTCGTTGGTCGGTTTGTTTTGAATATTGCCGCCATGGACAATGGACCAGAGCAACCCCTGGCTGGGCACATCGTACATTTCCAGGCGCACGGCAACCTGGGTAAGCCCGGCTGTGCCGCCGGCAATGAAATAAACCACCTGGCCGG
>CAZNBK010000230.1:0-4272 GCA_964571105.1 uncultured Desulfovibrionaceae bacterium | reverse complement strand
CAGGTCATGCAAATCGCCCGGATTATCGCCGGGTACAGCATGGGCCAGGCCGACCTCCTGCGCCGGGCCATGGGTAAAAAAGACGTGGAGATCATGGCCGCGCAACGGGCCGATTTTGTGCAGGGCGCGCTCAAACGCGACGATATCATTGAAAAAGACGCGCACGAAATCTTCGACCTCATGGAGAAATTCGCCGAATACGGTTTCAACAAATCGCACAGCGCGGCCTATGCGCTCATTTCCTACCATACCGCCTATCTCAAAACCCACTTCCCGGTAGAATTTATGGCCGCCCTGCTCTCCTCGGAAATGGGCAACCAGGACAAGCTGCTCAAATATGTAGCCGCCTGTAAAGATATGAATATCAAGGTACTGCCGCCCAACGTCCAGATTTCCGACTGGTATTTTTCCGGGCGCGACGGGGCTGTGGTCTTCGGCTTGGGGGGTATCAAAAACGTGGGCGAAGATGCGGTGCGCGACCTAGTGGAAGCCCGCGCCAAGGGCGGCGAGTTTGCCTCCCTGCTCGACCTCTGCTCGCGGGTCAATTTGCGCAAAATGAACCGGCGGGCCATGGAAAGCCTGATCAAGGGCGGAGCCTGCGATTGCTTCGGCATCAGCCGCAGCCGCCTTTTGGCCGGGCTGGAACCGGCCATGCAACGCGGCCAGAAGTTGCAAAAAGACAAGGAATCCAACCAGACCTCCCTGTTCAGCCTGATGAAGGAAGCTCCGGCAGCCACCCGGCCCGGCCTGGGTTTTGATTACCCCGAAGGCGTGGACGAGCTGCCGCACGAGGCCATGCTCGGCTTTGAAAAAGAAGCCCTGGGCTTTTTCCTGACCAGCCACCCCTTGCAGCCGTTCCGCCGCGAGTTTCCTCGCCTGGGCCTCACCACTCTGGAAGACGGGCACGAAATATCCCCCCAGAAACCGGCCAAGGTGGGTGTGCTGGTCACCCACGTCAAAGAGCATATCAATAAACGCGGCGAAAAAATGGCCTTCTGCCAGGTGGAAGACCTCACCGGAGCGGGCGAGTGCGTGTTTTTTGCCGACGATTACGCCAAATATAAGGAACTATTGCACACCGACCAGCCCCTGGAAGTGGAGGTCAAGCTCAGCCGCCGCCAGGACAACTACACCCCCCCGCAGCAAAACGGCAATGGCAACGGCAACTGGGAAGACCCCGCTGCCGGGCCTGCTGCCGGGCTTGAGGACGACCCGGAAGAAACCGTGCGTGGCGTGGTCAAACTCATCGGCGGCAAGGTGCGTCCCTTGCGCGACGCCTGTAGTCAAAGCCGCGAACCGGTGTCCATTGAGCTGGCCGAGCATTGCTTCACCCCGGAGTGCATTACCGCCTTGCGCGGCATTCTGGAACGCCACCCCGGCCCGGCCCCGGTGCGTCTGTCTTTTCGTGATGGGCACTATGAATTTTATCTGGATGTACCCGGTCTGAAAGTGGCCTGGACCGACATTTTTGCCAAGGACGTAGACAAGGTGTTGTTGGAGTAAGTTATCTGGGGGAGGAGACCCCCTCCTTCCATAACCCCAATATTTGCAAATAATAACTGAAAGGTATTTTCACTATTCACCATGACACAAAATAGACAAGGCATCTGGCGGCTCAAGGTCCGCGACGATTTTTCCGCGGCGCACGCCCTGCGCCATTATGAAGGCAAGTGCGAGCACATTCACGGCCACAACTTTCAGGTCGAGGCTTGCATTGAGGGCGACAAGCTCAGTGCAGACACCGAACTTCTGCTCGATTTCAAGGTGATTAAAACCGCGCTCAAAGAAGTGCTCGGCCTGCTCGATCATAAAGACTTAAACGCAGTGCCGCCCTTTGACCGGAGCAACCCCTCCAGTGAAAACCTGGCCCGGTTCATTTACAAAGAGCTGGAAATCAGACTGGCCGTGCACGGCGTGCGCATGAGCGAGGTGACTGTGTCGGAAAAACCCGCCCAGTCGGCCAGCTACTATGAAGCTTAAAACATTTTGGCTCGGCATATAATTTCAAGGTTATAACGCTCTAAACCCAAAGGTGAATCTATGCATAAAGCACTGCAACCCCTGTTTCTCTGCTTTCTTTTGCTATGCGCAACGGCGGGCACAGGCGCGGCGGCTCCCATTTATGTCAACAACCAGACCGACTTTGACGCGGGCGTCGGCGATGGCAACACCTTGATTTTCAATACCCGTCCGATCAATTTCAATGACAGCCGGAGCGGCGCCCTGCTCAACTCGTCGACCGCGATGTCCTTCAGAACAACGCTGGGCATGCCCATCTCCTTGCAGGGAGCAAACGGAGCGGGCGGCATGGGCCAGTTTGGCGAAAAGGGACGCCTGCTGGGCCTGCTGAACGACAGAACAGGTACGCTGACGCTTGACCTCGAATACCTGAGTGGGGAAATCGCACGCTTCAAAGTGGCTGAGGTCGGGCTTTATCCGGGTCAGTTTACGGAACGCGGCGCAGATGTGGGCGGGGTGTTTGCTTCCAGCGGCAACCTGGTCCTCAACAAGGCCTTTTCCCTTTCTTTCAACCACAACGAGGTCCGTGCGGCTGTGGCTTCGTCGGCCGTGGCCAACGGCTATGGCGGCGCGCTTGGGGCCGTGGGCGACATCAGCATGACTCGCGGATGGGGCGTGTTCTTTTCCTCCAATATTGCCTCGGACAAAGGCTTCAGCGCCCCGCTGAGTTCCGGCCAGTATTACCAGGGCTACAGTTTGGGCGGGGCCATCGCCTCCCTGCACGGCACAGTGGATTTGTCCGGCGGCGTCAGCTTGCTGTTTCAAAACAACCAGGCCTTGTCCATGGGGCCGATAGCCAATTCGGTGCACGGCCAGATGAACGCCATGGGCGGCGCGATATACGGTCTCAATGTAGATCTGAGCAAATACTTTGGCGACGAGATTATCTTTAAAGAAAACCAGGCCAACGCATACAATATTACCCATCAGAACTCCCAACAGTCCAGCAGCGGCATCGGCGGAGCCGTAGCCGCACGCCTGACCGCCAGCCTGAAGTATTCAAACTTTTCCTTTGCCGACAACCGGGCCGTGGGCGCCGACGCCGGAAGCGGCGCTGGCGCGGGCAGCTATACCGGCGGCTCGGGCGTGGGCGGGGCCATCGCGGCGGTGGATTTTCCCATCCAGAACGAAATGCCCGCCTCGTCATCTCTGATTGATCTTGGCTGGTCCAAGGGCACATTCAAAAACAACCAGGCTATCGGCGGCAATACTGTGGCCGGGCTGGAGGTAAACTACGCCTCCAACTCCATGGCCAACGTCTCCGGCCTGGGCGGGGCTCTGGCTTCACGCGGCGCGGTGGACCTCAGCAATGCGCAAATCACCTTTACAGACAACGGCGCTTACAGCAGCTCGCGGGTTACCTCGGGCACGCCGCAACTGGGCGAAAAAGGCATGTCCGGCCTGGGCGTGGCCATTTTCGCGCGCCAGCAGTTGGACATGAAAAACTCCGTGCTCACCTTCCGCGGCAACCGGGCCGTGGGCGATGCGGTCTCCGGGGCTCTTGGCAACGCCAACAATTCCGGCCAGGGCGGAGCCATTTATTACCGCAACAACTACGAACTGCCCAACGAAAACATCTTTCAGGGCGCCACACTGGTGTTTGAAAACAACCAGGCCATTGGCGGCAAGGCCACAAATGGCGCGAAAAACAGTTTTTCCGGCTCCGGCGGCGCATTTTTCATGCAGAGCGGCAGCATCCAGACTGCAGCGGCCAACCTGACCTTCCGCAACAACCTGGCCCAGGGCGGCGACGCCATCGGGGACCAGAATTACGAATACACCGAAGCCATCGGCACGGGCCGGGGCGGAGCTTTGGAAATTGGCGGCAAAGGCCTGACCCTGACCAGCGCGGAAAACATCCTGTTTGAAGACAACCGGGCCATCGGCGGTAATGCCGTCAACGACAGCGCCATTCCTGACATGGGTTATGCCCGGGCGCAGGCCTCGGGCCTGGGCGGGGCCATCATGGCCCACAACAAAATTGAAATTCTGAACGCGGATAACGTGGTTTTTCGCAACAACCTGGCTCAGGCAGGAAACGTAACCGGGGCGCTTGACCCCGTCAGCTTTCATCAATCCGGCCAGGGCGGGGCGATCTTCACCGACGGCAGCCTGACCTTTTCCGGCACCAACATGCTTTTTGAAGACAACACGGCCCATGGCGGCAGCCAGAGCGTACAGAGCTTTGACGAGTCCGGCCTGGGCGGGGCGCTGTATGTAAGCCATAATATGTCCATCACCAACACCGGCGGC
>CAZNBK010000229.1:0-4330 GCA_964571105.1 uncultured Desulfovibrionaceae bacterium | reverse complement strand
GGTCAGGGCTTCTTCCTGAAAATAGATACGCCGGATGTGTCGGTCGCAGTGCCGCAGCAAAGACAGCAGCGAAAGCGCGGTCTGGTACGGTTTGCCGAAAACATTGATGAGAACGTCCACGCTGTTGGGTTCAATTTGGCTCATGCTGTGCATATATCGCACTCGGGCGGGTTTGCCTAGGCGCTTGGGGCGATAAATTGTTTTTGGGGAGGCGCTGCCCTCATTTGAATTAACACCCCTAGCCGCATGCTGCTTGGCGGCTTGCTTTGCCCGGCCCGGCGTACTATTATTGCCGGACTATGTGCGCCAAAGTAATCAATCCCGCTTATGCCGGTCCGGTTAAACCCGGCTTGCGCCGCAGGCTTCTGGCTGCCGAGCAGGCGGGCAATTTTCATTATCTGCCCAAGCTTGAGGATATCTGCCGTCCGTTGGTTTTGTTTTTGGGCGGTTTTCGCGATTCGGCTTCAGGGCTTTTTTATGAAACCGCGCTGGCCTATGGCAGCCGGGCCTGGCCCGGCGCGCCGTATCCGCCGCCGAATGACCCCTTGTGGCCGGGCTTGGGCTGCGCAGAAGCGGACTGCCCCGGCCAGGACGGGGAAAGCCGCGGCGCGGATGTTTATCAGGATATTTATTACCGCCCGCACGATACCCGCAACCATGTGCGGTTGCTCATGGCCCTGTATCATGCCGCCGGGCAGCCCGTGGCGCTCATCGGGCACAGTTGGGGCGGCGCTTCGGTGTATAAGGCTGCGGTGCAGAGCGGCGTGCCGGTGGCCCTGCTGGCGACCTTGGACCCGGTGTCCGTGTTTCCGCTGGGCAAGCGGGGCAAGCCCGCCAATGTAAGCCGCTGGATTAATGTCTGGCTGGATTACCGGCGCTGTGACCTGTCGGTTTCTTCCAACCGCACGGCGCTAATCGGGCAGCCCTGGGGCGGCGGGGTTGCGGCGGATGAAAACCATGACTTTATCGCCACCTGGCCCGGGGGGGAACTGCCCGCCCATGCCTGGTGTTTTGAGATGTTCAATTATTATGTGCGTCCGGCAGTGGCGGGGTTGACCCCCGTGCTTGACTAGAGCATTTTAACATTGAAACTATATGATTGAACTGCTCTAAGAGATATACCCCTTAAAGCCCCCTTTACATAAATTATGTTCAGCCGAGCTACGTTCAGCCTTGCAGTTGCAGGCGACCGTTGGAGCGGTTTCCGGCGCTGATGGTCTGATTGCGCCCGTGGTGCTTGGCCTGATACATGGCCAGGTCGGCGGCGTTGAATAGGTCTTCGGCGCCGAAGCCTGAACCGGCCAGGCAGGTGGCTACGCCGATGCTGACGGTTACGGGCAGTTTCAGGGCGCCGTTGCAAAACTGGTGGTCGGCGCAGGGCGTCGGCTTCGCCGGTATGTGGCAGGATAACCACAAATTCCTCGCCGCCGTAGCGGGCGAGGTAGTCCACGCTGCGCAGGCGCGAGTGCAGCAGGTTGACCAGCTCACAGAGCACTTTGTCGCCGGTCTGGTGTCCGTAGGTGTCGTTGACGTCTTTAAAGTGGTCGATATCAATGACCATGAGGGCGAGATTATCGTGGCAACGCTGGTGCCGGATGATTTCCTGATCGATGGTTTCTTCAAAGTGGCGGCGGTTGTAAGCCGAAGTAAGGGTGTCCAGTTCGGCGTGGCGGCGGTTGAACAGGAACAAAAAGGCGTTGCGCATGGCCAGATCCAGGTGCCCCATGGCCGATTCCAGCACCTCAAGCTTATCGCGGGTGAGGTTGCAGGGTTCGGAAAAGACCATGGCAATGGCCCCGGTGTTGTGGTCGCCGTTTTTAAAGGGGATAATGATGGTTTGTCCCCTGGGCGCGTCCGGACTGGCGGGCGTAATGCAAGACTCGCTGCTGTGAAAAGGGTGCAGGGTTTCGTGAATGTAATTTTCCGTGGGAAAGGGCGCATAATCGCGTTCCGCTTTGAGCAGCAACTCAATCCAGCCGCTGCGGGACTCGGAGTCGTCCCCGGCCGGAATGAACATATGCGCGGTTATGGGCGCAAGAGTGCTGGAGGGCGAGCGCCAGAACACCGCGCCAAGCCCGGCCAGGGGCAAAAATTCGGACAAGCTTTCCCAGGCCGCTTCCATAACTTTTACCGGGGTAATCTGGGCCGAGGTGCGGCTTAAAAAGTCGAGCAAAAATGAAAGGTGGCTGTTTTTGCGGCTGATGATTTCGCGGTCCAGGATGATTTCTTTGGTCATGCGGACCATATCCTGAAAAATCAACTGTGATTCCACGGTGTCGGTGATGGCCGTGAGCATGCGTTCGCGGGTGAGCGGCTCGCGCAGGATGGCGGAAAAACCGAACTGGGCGGCATCTTCCATGTCTTCCACGGTGCAATCGGCCGGGAGGATGATGATTTTGGGCATGCGGGCGACAAAGTCGCGTCCGTCGCGGTGCCCCAGCAAACGACGCCAGGCCTCCAGCGACAGGCAAACAATCAGAATTCTTCCCAGGGGGTAGCCTTCGGGGCGCAGCAAATCTGCTTCGCTTACGCTTTCCAGCGCAAAACGTCCGGGCGCCAGATCAGCCAGCCTGCCCATGGCCTCTCCGGAAAGGTCAACCGTCCATAAAGTGTATAACTCCTGTATCTTGCTCACCATAGCTCTCCTCATTCGATACAGAGCGGGCGTCAAAAAAACCCCTCTTGTGGAGAGGTATGCAAGTTTCGATCCAGGAAAAAATGTCCGGGCCAAGCCGGTAAAAAAGCCGGAGCAGGAAAGGGGGGAGCGGGGAGGCGTTTGGAATGCGGTTTTAAATGAAAAAGATGCTAGAAATTCGGAAAATCATTGGCATATTTTCTATTTTTCTGTTTATGCATGTTGGTCTGCGCATGGTTGAGCAGGGCGTTTCCGGTTTTGCCGTCAGCCGGAAAACTGGCCGCGCCCATGCTGTAGTTTAGGCTGAAAATGTCGCCGTTGGCGGCATAGAAGGATTGTGAGAGCGCTTTTTCAATATCTTGACGGAATTGTTTTTCCACTTCCGGGCTGGTTTGGCTTTGTGCGTAAGCCAAAACGAATTCATCGCCATTCAGACGGGCCAGCACCCACCCCGGGCGGATATGCCGCTGAATGCGGCGGCTGCATTCAATGAGGGTGAAGTCGCCGGTTTGTCGGCTGAATGAGGTGTTAACCTGCTTAAAGCGGTCAAGGTCCAAGCTGAGCAAGGTAAACGGTTCATTTTGCTTAAACCAATATTCCAGCCTATCAAACAGACCGGCGCGGTTGTACAGTCCGGTGAGGGCATCGGTGTGCACCAGGCTTTCCAGGCGGCTTTTGATGTGCTTCAGCTCGTCGTTGTTGCGGACCATGAGCGCCACCAGCCCACTGATGAACAGGCTGGACAAAATCATCATCCAGGTGTCCGGGTATTCATACCATAGGCGCACGGGCATGATCCGGAACCACCACTCCGCATTGAGGATATGCAGACCTTTTTCCAGGTAATGCGCATTTTTATTATAGGTGTAGCCGCTACTGGCGATGATCTGTTTTTCCCCGGTGTCCGGGCTGATCCGCCATAGCTCATAGGCCAGGCCTTCCCTGGATAGCCCTTCCAGGTTGGTGCTGTTAAGCACCTCCGGATATTTCAGGGTAACCGAGACAATGCCCCAAAACTTTTTTTCCCCTTCTTCGCTGCTGAGCCATACCGGTAACCGCCCCACCAGGGCCTGACCGCCCTGGACCAAATCGAACGGTCCGCCAAAAACCAACTGCCCCAAATCTTTGGCCAGGATGGCCTCTTTATTGCCCGCGCCTTCACCCAAGAGGTTGTAGCCGTACACAGCCTCATTTCCGTCTACAGGATAGACATGGGAAACAATTCCCCCCGGCGCAAGCAGCACGTTAATAATGGCTGGATTGTCGATAATGGTTGCGGCCAGGGTATCGAAGTCTTCAATGACGCCGTTGCCCTGGGCGAGCACAGCCGCCAGTATTTGGGTTTTATAGAGAAGTTTGGTGATCAGGTCGGTTATGGCGATGCTTTTTTCGGTGACGACCTGATTTATGCTCAGTTGCTGTAGTTCGAGCTTACGTTTGATGGTGATGGAGCAAAACAGCGCGCAAATTGACAGAATAAGCAAAAACCAAAGAATGGGCCTGTGAAACCGTCTTTTGGGTTTAATGCCGATAAGTCTGAAATCATCCTGCACCATTGCCGCACCCTTGTAAAATACCGCTGCCTGAAAAAGTAAGAAAAACTAAATTTAGACGCCAAAACCTTTGGGCAGCGGCATAATTATACTACCCCATCGCCAAAACGATGTAGCTGTAAATCCATGATTTTGCAAGATA
>CAZNBK010000228.1:0-4336 GCA_964571105.1 uncultured Desulfovibrionaceae bacterium | reverse complement strand
CTTGGGCAAGAGATTCTGGATGAGATCGCGCACACGCTTGCGGGACAGGGGTTTGCGCAAGGTGCCCTTGCATCCGGCGCTGAGCATGACGGTGATTTCGTCATGGTCGTGGACGAGGGCGGCCACCGGGACCGGGCTAAGTTTCAGCGACTGGTCTGTGCCGTGGATCCGTTTGATGAATTCCGGCATGTCCAGCCCATCCAGCCGTGAGTCCACAACAATCAGGCCGGTGGGCTGCTCATTATACAGGGCCAGTCCTTCTTCCAGGTTACGGGCTTCAACGACTTCATAGGGCAGATTGCCCAGGAAGAAAGAGATCAACTGGCGGTTGGTGGCCTGATCGTCAATGACCAGGATATGATTTTCTTTGCGCGAGACAATGGCCTGATGCTGGGCTCCCCCGGCGTGCAGATTGAACATGGCCGGATCGCCGTCCAGGTCGGATAGTCCGGTGTACATGTCTTCAGCCGGACGCCGCAGGTGCACGGTAAAGGCCACAAGTGAACCCTGCCCGGGCGAGCTTTCCATATTCAGCCCGCCACCCAGGCGTGCGGCCAGGTCCCAGGCCTGCTTTAAGGCAAAGGGGTTGCGCATGGCCGCGTTTTGCACCTGCCCGTAATCGGACACGCTGAAAATAAGGTGCCCCGGGTCGGTGCTGTCCGGCACACGGCGTACAGCCAGCTGCACGGTGCCCCGGCTGGTGGCGGCCACCGAGCTTTCCAATAATTGGCGGAGCACGGTTTGCAGCTCCACGGGATCACCCTGATAGAGCAAGGGCAGATGGGGCGGCATAAACCAGGACAGGGCCAGGTTTTTGCGCTCAGCTTCGGCGCGCACTGCGTCGTGCGCATCGCTGAGCACCAGTTGCAGATCGAAAGTTACTTCTCTGGCCTCGGGCTGTGCCGGGTCCGGCAGAGGGCTGCCCAGACGGGCCATGATGTTTTGTCCTGCGGCAAGTACGCTCTGGGATTGCTCGCGCAGGTTTTGCGGAAGCTCGGCGCCCATGTGCTGCAAAGCTTCCAGCAGTGCAGCCAGGTCTGACTGCATGCTTGCGAGTTCAGGAGCAGTTGTCGCATCTATCCTGTCCGCAAGCATTTCTGCCTCTGCCTTGTCCGCAGTGTCCAGGGCGTCTGTATCAGCCGCAAGTGTTTCGGCGGTTTCCGTTTCGAAAGCGGCAGAAACGGGAGGAGAATATTCTGTTGCGGCTTGTCCGTGACGGCCCATATCGCTTAGTTTCCAGGCATCTTCCGTTACGGGCAGCGGCTCGACCTCGGGTGAAGCGCCGCCTCCAGACCACAGGGCGTCGGCATGCGCGGTTTCATCAACCATATCGTCAAAGACAATGCCCGGCTGTCCGGCTTTGGCGGCAACCTCCGGGCCGTCCACTAAGGAGTCTCCGGAGTTGGTTGGCGTATCTGCGGAAACCTCTGCCTCTTCGGCTTCTGCGGGCATGTCCGGCAGCGGCGTGCTGTCCATGGTCGCAGAATCTGTCTCGGGAAAATCCTCCGCCGCAGAGTCGCCCCAGGGGGCGGACTTGCGCTGATTACTGAGCAGGTCCGGGCCGATCAGCACCGGTTCCTTGTCAGTGGCGGTTTCCTGCCCATCCGCAGTGCCCCTGATCAGCTCGCCGACCATGTCGATGCCTTTTTTTGTTCCGCCCACGGCCTGTCGCCAGGGCAGGGAAGCCTTGTTGGGGTCATCGTCTTCCTGCGCAAGGCTCTCTTTGGGGATCGGCCTGGCTTCTGACACGGATTCGCCGCTGAAGTGCTCAAACTCGGATTTATCCTGCTCTGGCGGCAGATTTGCGGCGGGTGTTTCCCAAGTGCTATCCGGGGTTTCGGGCTGCTCGGCGTCATCGGGCTGCCGACTATAGGCAGCTTCGGTATCAAGAACGACATCTTTTAGCTCAACAACGCTTTCTTCATCCAACGCCTGCGCGGCGTCTGCATTCGTTGCTTCGGCGGCCAAGACAGGTTCCGCGCTCCAGGCCGGTTGAGCCGGGGGTTGCGGCATTTCCTCCGGTATATCTGTTGCGTCCGGTTCGGAAGCCAGCGCTAACGGATTGTCTGTGTAAGCAACCGCAGGTTGCGCGTTCAGGCTCAGAAAACCGGCTCCGGCTTCTGCGTCTGCCTGTGCTGCCGGAGAGACTTCATTGGCGGGCGCGGTTTCATTTTCCACAGAGTCCATTGAAATTTGCAAACCTGCCCGGGCAGCGTCTTGGTCCTCGGGGACGGGGGCGGTGGCGGGAGCAGGGGGGGGCAGCAGGTCGTCAAGTGTCTCGGCCATGTGCTCATTGCCCACGAGGTCGGTTAAGCGCAAAATTTCCACGTTATCCTGCTGCGCCTCATCTGTAAGCGTGGCTGGTTGCACCCTGGTGATGCCCACCAAAAAGACAAACACAGCCGAGCACCATAGGGGCGCTTGCACCAGATATGGAGAAGGCGCATCCAAACCGGTGGCGTACCAGGCGGTCAGCCCGCCCAGGGCGAGTATTGTGCAGCCGGTGATGTAGCGCAAGCTTCCCGGTATCTTTTTGGGCAATGCGCCCAGGCAGGCCAGAGCAGGCAGGATTGCCAGCACCGGCCAGAGCGACATAACCCGCAGCCAGCCGATCATGCCCGGCAGCAGCGGAATTATGGGCAGCGCCACACCGATCAGCGAGAGCACAACCAGCAGGAAATCCACTCCTTTGGCGCAGGCCTTGGATTGCAGAAGATGTCTGCCCACATGGACGAGCAAAATGAAACACAGGCCGGGGATGACCACATTGAGCAGCGCTTGCAGGGTGATTTTTCCGGACGGGGCATAGGGCATGGGCACCAGGCCTTCCAGAATAATCAGCACAGCGAAAACCGCTGTCCACAAACGCCATTCGCCGCCGTGCCGGAAGGCTCGGAACAGGCACCAGACCGTGAGCAGGCCCAAAATGACATAGACAAGCGAGGAAGACGGGGAAAGCAGCCAATTGCTGAAAACCCCCAGCATGCTCCACCAGGTTCCGTCAGCAATCTGTTCCGGGCTTACCGCCTGTGTGGTCAGCAGCTGCGGCGCAAACCACAGACCCACAGCGCCCGGTATGCGCACATAAGCGGTGACCGGGGCTTGCGCTTGATGCGTCAAACCCAGAAATTGCAGGATAAAGATGTTTTTTTCCAGAGGTGATTGCGGAATCCAGGTTGTCAGAGCCGTGTTCAGATTGCCGTCGGGCATATACAGCACAGCCCCGGTTGGAGTATCCCGGCCCAGGTCCAGACGCAGAAAAGGCGGTTCTGTGCCGGGCGGGGGGGGCGGCATGGTAAAGCGCAACCACAGAGAGCCCTTAAGGTTTAAGGGCAGTCCGGCAGCCATGGGAGCGAAGCGATCCTGGTTGGCCTGGGTGAAAATGCCGTCGATATCCAGGCGGCCGCTTTCATCAACCAGATATTCCATGTATGGAGCAAGAGGAACAGACTCGCGGCCTCCGGAGTAATCCACAAAACCGACTGCGGCCTTGGCCGGTAAAACAATGCAGGCCAGAAGCAGCAGCGCGGCAATGAGCGCGGAAATTAAAGGAATTAAACTCCGTTCAGCCAGGGAATTAAAATGCCGGGTAGTAGTAGCTTTAGTCATGGTTCCTCTTGTGCCCGACCGGGCAGACTTGCGCGTGATAAACCTGATAGGTCCATCTTTTATCAGAGTTCAGTGCAGATGTATTGCCGGGCGGCTAGAGCATTTTAACATTGAAACTATATATTGGTAAAATGCTCTGGCGCCGCGAAGCGGCGCCCACGCGCGGGTAAGCAGCGCGTGCCTTTCGCAAAATCGCCTTAGATTTTGCGCATTTATAAAGGAAATGTGTTTTTGCCTTTTGGCTCCAATGCCAGCATTTGGTATTTGAGTTTTGCAACATTTCAAAGTTGAACGGCTCTAAGTTGGCCGGGCAATAATGCTTCATACACTCTGATTGCAGAAATCTAAACAAAAAAGCGCAGAACAACAAGCCCTGCCGGGGGGAATATTCAGCTTTCCGGTTGGGAAAATATGACGGAGGATATAAGGCGGCCATCCCACAGCGGCAGGGCGAACCTGTTTCCCAGGCAGACAGGGCGCAAGCCCGGCTTGTCTCCCCTGCTTGCCAAGCCCAAGCCTTGCACGCCTTTAGCGAGGGAGGGGCGCAACTTCTTGTCCCGAAGGGGGGGCAACGCTTCCCGCAAAGGGATTTAATAAGCTTTGAGTCTAGAGCATTTTAACCTTGAAATTATATATTGATAAAATGCTCTGGTGCCGCGAAGCGGCACCAGAGCGCGGTCAAGCAGCGCGTGCCTTTCGCAAAATCGTCTTAGATTTTGCGCATTTA